>NZ_LZJJ01000451.1:0-32936 GCF_001667625.1 Mycobacterium sp. E1715 | reverse complement strand
CGGCGCGGAATTCTCGTTGATCTCGGCCCGGCGCGACCGGCTGGAAGCGCTGGCCGAGCAGGGCAAGGCGCGCGCGGTCACGGTGATCCGCGCCGACGAAGAAGGCGTTGACGCCGATCAGCACGATCGCCAGGAACACTCCGACGGGATCGCTCATCGCTGACCCCCCGCCGCGCCGGTGTCGCCGTCACCCTGCAGCTCGTTGAGTTCCAGCAGGTCGATCCGGCGTCCCTCCATCCGGATGACCGTTGCCTGCCAGCGCAGCGAGGTGTCCAACAGGCCGTCGGCGTCCAGGGCCGGCAGCTTCACCGTTTCACCGGCCACCGGGATGTGGCCGAATTCGCGCAACGCCAGCCCGCCGATGGTCTCGTAGGGCCCTTCCGGCGCCCGGAACCCGGTGGCGGTGGCGACCTCGTCGATGCGCAGCAGTCCCGAGACGCGCCAGCCGGTGCCGGCCGCGACGACGTCCGGGGTGGCGTCGTCGTGTTCGTCGCGGACGTCGCCCACGATCTCTTCGATCAGGTCCTCGACGGTCACCATGCCCGCGGTGCCGCCGTATTCGTCGACCACCATCGCGGTCTGCAGGCTGTTCGCGCGGATCTCGGCCATGACGGCGTCGCCGTCCAGCGTCGAGGGCACCACCGGGACGGGCTGCGCCACGTTGGTCAGCGGCGTGCGCGCCCGGTCGGCCGCCGGGATGGCCAGCACCTGTTTGACGTGCACGATGCCGATGGTCTCGTCGAGATCGCCGTCGACGATCGGGAACCGGGAGAACCCGGACTCGGCGGCCGCGGCCACCAGGTCGGCGACGGTGTCGTCGGTCTGCAGCGCGACGATCTTGGATCGGGGCGTCATCAGCTCCTCGGCGGTCAGGGCGCCGAACTGCAGCGAGCGCCGCACCAGTGACGCGGTCGCGGGATCCAGCGAGCCGCTGCGCGCCGAGGAGCGCACCAGGGACAGCAGTTCCTGCGGCGACCGGGCCGACCGCAGCTCTTCGGCCGGCTCGATGCCCAGCTGGCGCACGATCCAGTTCGCCGCGCCGTTGGTGAGCCGGATCGCCGGGGTGAACAGCAGCGAGAACAGCAGCTGAACGCCCACCACGGCGCGCGCGGTGGACAGTGGCCGGGCCACGGCAAGGTATTTGGGAACCAGCTCGCCGAACACCATCGACACCGAGGTGACGATGACCAACGCCACGAACGCCATGATCGCGTCGGCCACCTTGTCGGGAATGCCCATCGCGTCGAACCACGGGTGCGGCAGGTCGGCCAGCATCGGATCGGTCAGGTAACCGGCCGCCAGTGTGGTTGCGGAGATGCCCAATTGGGCGCCGGAGAGCTGGAACGACAACTTGTGGTGGGCGCGCCGGATCGCGCGGTCGCGGCGGCCGCCGCGCCGCGCGTTGGCCTCCACGGCGCTGCGGTCCAGCGTGGTGAGCGAGAACTCGGCCGCCACGAATACCGCGTTACCGAAGATGAGCACCGCGATGGCAAGGATGCTGATCACGGCGACGCTGACGTTCATCGAGCACGCCGCCCGCGGGCCGATTGTGTTGGCGGGATGGCCGGGGAAGGCTCCGCATCGGGCGGCTCGTCGGACGGCTGCCGCGCCCGGAAGCCCATGGGCTGCACGGGTGCCTGCGGCACGTCAATCCCTTCGCTGCCTGAAACCGGTGCGGACGCGGTCGCTTCCGTCTTTGCTGATTTATCGTAGCCCGGTCCGCCCCCCGTTCGGTCGACGACCGTTTCACGGGGAGGCCGGGCCCGCCCGGGACCCAAGTATGGTTTGCCTAACCTTACTCGATAGGCTGGCGGACTATGGCGTCCGAAGGCCCACCCGAAACCGAACCGGCCCAAGTCCTTCCGCGCGAGCGCTTCGACATCTCCGACAAGGTGGCGCGCATCGGGCGGCCGCCGGCCCCCGCGCTCGAACCGCCCTTCGCGCTGCGTGTCGCGCGGCCCGAGGACGCGGGCATGGTGGCGGAGTGGATGAACCGCCCACACCTGGCCGCGGCCTGGGAGTACGACTGGCCGGCCCCGCGATGGGAGCGGCACCTCGGCGCGCAGCTGGACGGCACGTATTCGGTGCCACTGCTGGGCAGCGTCGATGGCCAAGATTGCGCCTACCTCGAATTATACTGGGGCGCAAAGGACTTGATCTCGCACCACTACGATGCCGACCCGTATGACCTGGGGCTGCACGCCGCCATCGCCGACCCGGGCCTGGTGAACCGGGGCCTGGGCCCGATGCTGTTGCCGCAGATCGTCGGGAGCGTCTTCGCCATGGAGCCCCGCTGCCGGCGCGTCATGTTCGACCCCGATCACCGCAACACCACCGCGCGCCGGCTCTGCGAATTCGCCGGCTGTGCGTTCCTCGGCGAACACGACACCAGGAATCGCCGCATGTCGCTCTACGCGTGGGAACGTCCGGCCGGCGCCTGACCCACCAAATCGCCTGCGCCGCCAAAGAATTGCGTGCGGCGGGGGTCACCAACCCAGCGGCAGCGGATGGCCTTCGGCGAAGCCCGCGGCCGACTGCACCCCCACGACGGCGCGCTCGTAGAGGTCCGTCAGGTTGGCGGCGCCGACATAGGTGCACGTGCTGCGCACGCCCGAGGTGATGTGGTCGATCAAATCCTCGACGCCCCCGCGGTCGGGGTCCAGGCCCATGCGTGAGGTCGAAATGCCTTCCTCGAAGAGCGCTTTGCGGGCGCGGTCGAAGGCGGTGTCGGCGGCGCTGCGGGCGACCACCGCACGCTTGGAGGCCATGCCGTAGCTCTCCTTGTAGGGCTGGTCCTCGCGGTCGCGCATCAGGTCGCCGGGCGACTCGTAGGTGCCGGCGAACCACGATCCGATCATCACGTTGGACGCGCCGGCCACCAGCGCCAGCGCCACGTCCCGGGGATGTCGAACGCCGCCGTCGGCCCACACGTGGCCACCCAATTGCCTTGCCGCCGAAGCACATTCGACGACGGCCGAGAATTGCGGGCGCCCCACAGCGGTCATCATCCGGGTGGTGCACATCGCCCCCGGCCCGACGCCGACCTTGACGATGTTCGCCCCGGCGCCCAGCAGATCGCGCGTGCCCTCCGCGGAGACGACGTTGCCGGCCACCAGCGGCACCCCGAGTTCGAGCGAGGACACCGTGCGGATCGCCTCGAGCGTCTTCACCTGATGCCCGTGTGCGGTGTCGATGACGAGCACGTCGACGCCCGCCTCGACCAGGGAGCGCGCCCTGGCGCCCACGTCGCCGTTGATGCCGACGGCCGCGCCCACCCGCAGCCGCCCTTCACGGTCGAGCGCCGGGGTGTACAGGCCGGTGCGGACGGCCCCGGTGCGGGTGAGCACGCCGGCCAGCGTGCCGTCGGCGTTCGTCACGACGGCAACCCCGATCGGGGCGTGCTCGAGCAGGTCGAAGATCTTGCGTGGTTCGGTCCCGACCGGGGCGGTGACGAAGTCGGTGATCGCGACATCCCGAACCCTGGCGAAGCGGTCCACGCCCAGGCAGCAGGATTCGCTCACCAAGCCCATCGGGCGGCCCTCGAAGACGACGACCGCGACCCCGTGTGCGCGCTTGTGGATCAGCGCGGTCGCATCGGACACCGAGTCGTCGGGGCCCAGCACGACCGGGGTGTCGAGAACCAGGTCGCGGCTCTTGACGAAGTCCACCGTCTGCTGCACCGCGGTGATCGGGATGTCCTGCGGCAGAATCACCAGGCCGCCCCGCCGGGCGACCGTCTCGGCCATCCGCCGCCCGGCCACCGCGGTCATGTTGGCGACCACCACCGGGATGGTGGTGCCCGAGCCGTCCTGGGTGGACAGGTCGACATCGAAGCGCGACGCGACCTCCGACCGGTTCGGCATCACGAAGACGTCGTTGTAGGTCAGGTCGTAGCCGGGCCGATGCCCGTCCAGAAATCTCATCGCTGTCGCCGCGCCCCCTCGTGTCCTTCAAGTAGTACCCGGCTAGGCGGGCACTTCACTGCGGTCCCCGCTCCACAGCGTGTGGAAGCGCTTATCGGGGTCGTCGTCGATGCGGCCATAGGTGTGCGCGCCGAAGAAGTCGCGCAGCCCCTGGGTGAGCGCCGCGGGCAGCCGCTCGGTGCGCAGCGCGTCGTAGTAGGACAGCGCCGAGGAGAAGCCGGGGATCGGGATGCCCAGCTGCGTGGCGGTCACCACGACGCGGCGCCAGCCGTCGATCGCGGCCTCGATCGCGCTGCGGAAGTAGGGCGCGACGATCAGGCTCGGCAGATCGGGGTCCTCGTCGAACGCGTCTTTGATGCGGTTGAGGAACTTGGCCCGGATGATGCAGCCGCCGCGCCAGATGGTGGCCAGGTCGCCCGGCGTGATGCCCCAGTCGTATTCGGCGCTGCCGGCCTGAATCTGGTTGAAACCCTGGGCATACGCGATGATCTTCGACGCGTAGAGGGCCTGGCGCACGTCCTCGACGAACTGCTGCGCGTCGGCGGGCTTGGCGCCCAGCTCGCCCGAGGCCAGCCCCGTGGTGGCCTTGCGCTGGGTCACCGAACCCGACAGCGCGCGGGCGAACACGGCCTCGGCGATCCCGGTTACCGGGACGCCGAGGTCCAGAGCCGACTTCACGGTCCAGCGGCCGGTGCCCTTCTGCTCGGCCTCGTCGAGGATGACGTCGACGAGCGGCTTGCCCGTCTTCGCGTCCTTCTGGCGCAGGACCTCGGCGGTGATCTCGACGAGGAAGCTGTCCAGGTCGCCCTTGTTCCACTCGTCGAACACGTCGGCGATCTGCCCGGCGGTCTTGCCCAGGCCGTCGCGCAGCAGCTGGTAGGCCTCGCCGATCAGCTGCATGTCGGAGTACTCGATGCCGTTGTGCACCATTTTGACGAAATGGCCCGCGCCGTCGGGCCCGATGTGGGTGCAGCACGGGACCCCGTCGACGTGTGCGGAGATCTCCTCGAGCAGCGGGCCCAGCGACGTGTAGGACTCGGCGGGGCCGCCCGGCATGATCGACGGGCCGTTCAGCGCGCCCTCCTCGCCGCCGGAGATGCCGGCGCCGACGAAGTGCAGGCCCCGTTCGCGCATCGCCTTCTCGCGGCGAATGGTGTCGGTGTAGAGGGCGTTGCCGCCGTCGATGATGATGTCGCCTTCCTCCATGGCGTCGGCGAGCTCGTTGATGACGGCGTCGGTGGGGTCGCCAGCCTTGACCATGATCAGCACCCGCCGCGGCTTCTCCAGGGCGTCGAGAAACTCAGCGATGGTCTCCGACCGCACGAACTTGCCCTCGTCACCGTGCTCTTTGAGCAGCGCGTCGGTCTTCGCGATCGAGCGGTTGTGCAGCGCCACCGTGTAGCCGTGCCGGGCGAAATTGCGCGCGATGTTCGAGCCCATCACCGCCAGGCCGGTGACGCCGATCTGCGCGGTAGCGGTGGTTGATTCCGACGAACCCATGTCTTCGCCTCTCGAGTCGGAGAACTGTGCCCAAAAGCTTTCCGTCACACTGTGGCACAGGGGACCGGCGTCCGCCCGGGGTGCTGGCCGTCGAACGCGTCAGAGGTTGATCAGGCGCCGCAGCTCGGTGAGCCACGGCACGGCCAACGCGACGGTGGGCACGACGAACACGGCGACCGCGGCCAGGTATGCGGCCGCCGCCAGCGCCAGGCTGTTGCCGCCCCCGCACAGCCGGCGGACGCGGACCACGGTGCTGGGTCCGCCGGCGGCCAGTGCGCCGGACGGCGCCCGCCCGGACGCGCAGGCGACCAGCGCGCGAGCCAGGGGAGTGCGGCCCGCCGCGCGCACGGCGGCGTCGTCGGCGAGCAGCTCGACGAGCAGCTGCACCGCCCCGAGCGCGTTCGCGCTGCGCACCAGCCGCGGGAACGCGGCGTGCACCGCGGTGAAGGCCTCCAGGACGAGGTCGTGGCGGGCCCGCAGGTGGGCCCGCTCGTGGGTGAGGATCGCCGCGACCTCGGCGTCGGCGAGCGTGCTCAGCGCCCCCTCGCTGACCACCACCCTGCTGCGGACGCCCGGCAGGCAGTAGGCGAGCGGCTGCGGCACGTCCAGCACACGAAGGTCCCGCGTGTGGGCGCAGGGCTGGGGAAGCGCGCCGCCGTGGCCCAGGCCGACCAGATCGACGACCATGCGGTGATGGGCGCGCCGTCGCCGGTTGGCGATTGCCACCCGGACGACGGCCACCATCAATCGGGCGCCGACCAGCACGGTCAGGGCGAAGACGCCGATGTACGCGGCCCACAGCGGCCAGCCGAGGCGGCCGGCGGCGCCGAGGATGCTGGCGGTGGGCCGCCCGTCGGGACCGGGCATGAGCAGCCGAGTGGCGATCGCGATGCCGGCGCTGAACGCCGAGAGGACCGCGGCGAGCGCGATGGCCTGCCACAACACCATCGCGGCGCGGGGAGCGCGCAGCGGCCAGCTCGCGCGTGCCAACAAGGCCGGCACCGGACCGACCAGCAGCACCGCGAGGATGGTGAAGGCCAGCGCGGACACGCTGTCAGTCTCCCTCAGTCCTCCGGCGACGCGCCAGCGGTTGGCGCGTTGTTGCGTTGATTAGCTTCCAGTTCGGCGAGCGCCCGCCGGAGCGCAGCTGCCTCATCGGCGCCGACCCGCTCGACGAAATGGACGAGCGCGGCCTGCCTGCCGCCGGGGTCCTCGGCCTGGGCCAGCGCGTCGACCATCAGCCCGGCGACCAGTTCGTCGCGGCCGTGCACGGGAGCGTATCGGTGCGCGCGGTCGTCGCGAATCTGCGAGACCAGGTTCTTCTTGGCCAGCCGCTGCAGGACGGTCATGATCGTCGTGTAGGCGAGGTCGCGTCGCGCGGACAACGCCTCGTGGACCTGGCGGACCGTTTGAGGTTCCGGCGTGGACCACAAGTGGTCCATCACGGCGCGTTCCAGATCCCCGAGCCGGGTCAGTTTCGCCATAGTGCGTTCTCTCCTGACGTCGACAACATCTTACTCCGCTTACTACCGACCGTCGTACCGCAGCTGCTCACCGCGCCGCCGGATAGGCGCTTGCGAAATTAGGGCAGCCTTGCCTATGCTAACCCAGTCGAGCGAACAACGACCGCGGCAGAGTCCTGAGGGCTGCAGTGACCCCCGGTCTACTCGATCGGCGAGCCCCGTGCCCCCGCGGCACGGGGCTCAGCCGTTTCCGGGGCGGCAACCCCGCCACCAGCGCCGTCGCCGGACCCATGGTGTAGACACAGAACGTGCCTCAGCCGCCGAGCATGCCGCCGGATTTCACCGCCCCCTTCGATCAGGAGATCGGGCTGCAATTCACCGAACTGAGCCCCGACGGCGCCCGCGCGCAACTCGAGGTCACGCCCAAACTGCTGCAACCGATGGGCCTCGTGCACGGCGGGGTGTACTGCTCGATCATCGAGAGCATGGCCAGCGTGGCCGCCTACACCTGGCTTGCCACCCGCGGCGGCGGCAATGTCGTGGGGGTCAACAACAACACCGACTTCCTGCGTTCCATCGGTTCGGGCATGGTGTACGGCGTCGCCGAACCGATCCATCGCGGCCGGCGCCAGCAGCTGTGGCTGGTCACGATCACCGACGGCGACGACAAGGTGGTCGCCCGCGGCCAGGTGCGGCTGCAGAACCTGTAGATCCGCGCGACGGCGTATTGCTGTGTTGCGCAATGACTTTCGCGGAGGCCGGATCCGCGATTCGCGCCCTGCGGCGATTGGCCCGTTAGCTCGCTCGCTTGGCGGTCGCCGGCCGTTTGGCTTCGGCGGCGAGTACCGCCAGCTGTTCGAGGCGGGTTCGGGCGAAGGCCTGCTGCTCGGTGATCGTCAGCTGGCCACGCCGGGTGCTCAGGAAGGTCACCGTCCACGACAGCAGCGTGCTGACCTTGGTCTTGAACCCGACCAGGTAGACGAGGTGCAGCACCAGCCACATCAGCCAGGCGATGAAGCCGCTGAACTCCAGCGGGCCCACCTTGGCCACCGCGGAGAACCGCGAAACCGTTGCCATGGAGCCTTTGTCGAAATACTGGAACGGCTCGCGCTCGGCGGGGTCGGCCCCGCCGAGTTCGGCCTTGATCGTGCCGGCGACGTACTTGGCGCCCTGGATCGCGCCCTGCGCCACCCCGGGTACGCCCTCGACGGCGGCCATGTCGCCGATCACGAACACGTTCGGGTGGCCGGGAACCGACAAGTCGGGCAGCACCTTGACGCGGCCCGCCCGGTCCAGTTCCACCGACGACTGGTCGGCGAGGTCTCGGCCCAGCCCGCTGGCCTGCACGCCCGCAGACCACACCTTGCACGCGGACTCGATGCGCCGGATGGTGCCGTCGGAGTCCTTGACGGTGATGCCGTTGCGGTCGACGTCGGTGACCATCGCCCCCAGTTGGATCTCCACGCCCATCTTCTCCAGCCGGGCCCGCGCCCGCGTCCCCAGCTTGTCGCCGAACGGCGGCAGCACGGCGGGGGCGGCGTCGAGCAGGATCACCCGCGCCTTGGTGGAGTCGATGCCACGGAACGAGCCCTTCAGCGTGTGGGCCGCCAATTCCGCGATCTGGCCTGCCATTTCGACGCCGGTGGGGCCGGCGCCGATGACGGTGAACGTCAGCAGCTTGGCCCGTCGCTCCGGATCGCGCGACCGTTCGGCTTGCTCGAAGGCGCTCAGGATCCGACCGCGCACCTCCAGTGCGTCGTCGATCGACTTCATGCCGGGTGCGAACTCGGCGAAGTGGTCGTTGCCGAAGTAGGACTGCCCCGCGCCGGCGGCGATAATCAAGCTGTCGTAAGGGGTTTCGTAGGTGTGACCGAGCAAATCGGACACCACGAACTTCCCATCGAGATCGATGTGCGTGACGTCACCGAGCAGCACCTGGACGTTGCGCTGCCTGCGCAGCACGACACGGGTGGGCGGGGCGATGTCGCCCTCGGACACGATGCCCGTTGCCACCTGATACAGCAACGGTTGGAAGAGGTGATGGGTCGTGCGCGCGATCAATTTGATGTCGACGTTGGCGTGCTTCAGTTTCTTTGCCGCGTTGAGTCCACCGAATCCCGAACCGATGATGACGACCTGGTGGCGCCGTTCGGTTCCAGCTGTGGTTTCGGGTGGGGGGCTCATGTTTCCGCTGCTCCTGACGGGGGCTTTTGGACACGCGACTGCAGTTAGCCACAACGCTAGTCAGGCGGGTACCCGGAAACCTAGTTGATACGCATGTGTTGTTTGCAACACTAACGGTGTTGGGGGCGAAAACCCTGGTGGGCGCCGGCCACTGTGGCGCAACTATCAGGGTCGCCGGCCCGCTGGCACGAGGCCGCCGTTATTGGCTCGAGCCGCCGCCCACGCAGTGGTCGTGGCCCGCCTGGATCGTTCCGCCGGGGGCGCGTGAGAGCGCCTGTGCCTCCGCCTCTTCGGGCGTCGGGCCCCAGCCCCCGAAGTATTTGGTCTTCGACGCGTTCATCACCAGCGCCACGCACCCACCCTGCCCACTGGCCAGCAGGCGGCAGTCGCTGATCGTCTTGCGGCAGGTCTCCATAACCGCCTTCTCGGCCGCACCCACGCTCGAGGCGCCGTCGGCGATGTCGATGTGGCCGGTGGAGTCCGATATCGCCATCGCGATCCCGTCGCCGCCGGCATGCGCGAGCGGGGGTGCGACAAACGCCACGCCGGCCACCATCAACGCCAGGGCTGCTGTCTTCATTGCCTTCCCGGCCTCTTCTTCCGCGCTGCGCCCGGGTGGCGCAGGTAAACGCTGCTACACGGAAGTATTACCGCCGCGGGGCCAAACCGCGACCCCACGACCCGCGGCGTCGGCTGCTACAGGCCGACGACCGGGCGCAGCGCCTCACCTACGGAGCTGATCACGCCGGGGGCGTAGAAGGGCAGGTTGATGATGACGCCGTCGATGCCGGCGTCCACCACCTTGGTTTTGATCTGCTCGGCGACCGACTCGGGGCCGCCGACCACCATGCGCTGGGTCATCTCGGCCGGAATCTGGTCCGGCTTGGTGTTCTCGTCGACCAGCACCGTGGTCAGCGTGCTGGTTTCCAGCGTCGCCGGGTCGCGGCCGATCTCTTCGCAGCGCCGCCGCACGACGTCCAATTTGCCCGGCAGTTCGTCGAATCCGGCGATGACGTTGAGGTGATCGAAGTGGCGCGCGGCGAGGGGGATCGTCTTCTTCTCACCGCTGCCCCCGATCATCAGCGGAATGTGGTCGCGGAAGCGGGGATTCGCCATCGCCTCGCGCACCTGGTACCACTTGCCCGAGAAGGTCGGCCGCTCGCCCTTGATCATCGGCAGGATGATCTGCAGCGCCTCCTCGAGCCGGTTGAATCGGTCGGTGAAAGTGCCGAATTCGAAACCCAGTTGGTCATGCTCGAGTTCGAACCAGCCGGTTCCGATGCCGAGGATGGCGCGGCCCTGGCTCACCACGTCGAGGGTGGTGATGGTCTTGGCCAGCAGCGCGGGATTGCGGTAGGTGTTGCCGGTCACCAAGGTGCCCAACTGGACTCGCTCGGTGGCGGTGGCCAGCGCGCCCAGGGCGGTGTAGGCCTCCAGCATCGGTTGGTCGGGGTCGCCCAACATGGGCAGTTGGTAGAAGTGGTCCATCACGAAGACCGAGTCGAAGCCGGCGGATTCGGCCTCGCGGGCCTGAGCGATGACAGTGGGGAAGAGCTTGTCCACCCCGGTGCCGTAGGAGAAGTTGGGAATCTGCAGACCGAGTCGAATAGCCACGCTGTCTACCGTAGTGCCGCTCCACGCGCGACGAAACGGCTCGCGCCGCGATTACGCCCTCAGCCGAATTGGGCGAGCGCGCCGTGGCTGACGTGCAGCGTCTGGCCGGTGATGTGGCGGGCCGCCGGGGTGGTCAGGAACAGGGCCAGCCGGGCCACCTCGCCGGCGACCGACGGGGGCGTGCGCGACAGGCCGTCGTAGCCGGGCTGCGCGCTGCGCCCGCTGGCGACGGCGTTGACCGTGATGCCGCGGGTGCCGAAGATGCCCGCCTGTCCGGCGACCCAATTCGACAGGGTCGCCTTGATCGCGGCGTCGACGCTTCCGGCGGGCGGGTTCTCCGGCACCACGCTGATGATGGAGCCACCCGAGCGCAAGTGATCGCCCACGGTCTGCACCGTCAGCACGGCCGATAGCACCGTGGCGTCCAGGGCATTCCGCCAGGCGTTGGCCGTGTCGGCGATCGAGTACGCGCGGGGGTCGCCGGCCTCCCAGGTGGGAGCCGGCACGTTGACGATGATGTCCAGATGGTGGGGGAACAGGGGACGGGCCTCGGTCAGGCTCGCCGGGTCGGTGGTGTCGCAGACGATCGCGTCGACGTCGAGTTCCTTGGCGGCGATCTCGAGGTCGCTGCGCCGTGCGCCCACGAGGGTCACCTTGTGACCGTCATCGCGGAAGCCTTCGGCCACTGTGCGTCCAAGTTCGGTGTCTCCACCGGTGACCAGCACTTCCACTGCCATGACCTCCTCGTGTTCAACGTTGAACCCAGATCCTGCTGCGGATCGAATGACGGACCGGCCTGGGATCTCAGCACGTTATGGCATCAGTATGCGTCCATGTTACTGGACAGTAGCTAGTCGGCGAAATTGTTCGCGCCGCGACGCGCGGATCATTTCCGTAACTATTCGAACCTCACTTTTTTGCGCCGTTAGCCCTGCAATAGGTCCGCATCATCGGCGGGTTAGGGTGCATCCATGCCTCGGATCGGGTTCCTGGCCGGTTTCGTCTCGACGATGCTGATGGCGGCCCTGATCGGGTGCGGATCGAAACCGGCGGCGCCCGGGACGCTGGTGGTGTTCGCCGCCGCCTCGCTGAAGCCCGCGTTCACCCAGATCGGAGCGCTGTTCAAGGCCCAGAACGCCGGCAGCAACGTCGACTTCGAATTCGCGGGATCGTCGGAACTGGCCACCCAGTTGACGCAGGGCGCCGCCGCCGATGTCTTCGCGTCGGCGGACACCGCGCAGATGGACACGGTCGCCAAGGCCGGCTTGGTCGCCGGCGACCCGACGAACTTCGCGTCGAACACGCTGGTGATCGTCACCGCGCCGGGCAACCCGAGGCAGGTCGGGTCGTTCGCCGATCTCGCGAGGCCGGGGGTGGCCGTGGTCGTCTGCCAGAAGCCGGTGCCCTGCGGGTCGGCGACCCGGCGCGTCGAGGACAGCACCGGCGTTCACCTCAACCCGGTGAGCGAGGAACCGAGCGTGACGGACGTTCTCAACAAGGTCACCACGGGGCAGGCGGACGCCGGGCTCGTCTATCTCACCGACGCCCACAGCGCCGGGAACAAGGTGACGACCGTCAGCTTCCCGGAGGCCGCCGGCGCGGTGAACGTCTATCCGATCGCGGTGATGAACAAGGCGCCGCAAGCGTCGCTGGCGAAGCGGTTCGTGGCCATGGTGACCGGTGACGTCGGCCAAAACATCCTGGCCCAGGCGGGGTTCGCCAAGCCCTGATCAGCGGGGCGGTCCGAAACCCGTTCGGGCCTGGTCGATTTGGTCATATGCGTAGGTCACCATCTCGGCGGTGGTCATCGTCTCACCCTTGCGGGCGAGCGATTCGTAGGTTTGGTCACCGAGGACCTCGCGAAGGTCGGCGATCATTTCTGCGAGTTCGGGCAAGGTCGTTGCTGCCATCGGGCTGACCGCCGCCAAACCGGCGATGGTGGCAGCCGGTTCGTAGTGTCCTAGCCGGTTGAGGAACACGGCGAGGACGGCGAGCGCGTTGTACATCATGCCGATGTTGCCCGACTCGTGGTTGTTGCGGATGGCCGAGGCGAGGTGATCCACCGCCGCCCCGGGGTCCCCTTGCTCGGCCATGAGTCCGGCGGCCCAGTACGGGAATTGGGTCTCGTAGAACCGGTTGCCGCTACCCCGCGCGACGAGCAGACTTCGGCGCAGCGCCGCGAGGGCGCGATCCGGATCGGTCGCACGGACCGCGTACCCATACACGAAGAGTGCGTAGGCGAGCACCCATGGATTCCCGGTGGCCTCGGCGGCATCGATGAGGCCCTCGCCCGTTGCCAACGCCTCGTCAGACGAACCGCAGACGGCCAGAGCGAACACCAGGTTTGCCCTGGCGAAAGTGTTGGCGTCCCCACCGCGCCCCACCTGGGCCCGGCATAGCTCGAGATACCGTTCGGGCTGCCCGACGAACAAATACGCGCTGCCGAGAAAGGCCTCCCCGAACGACGACACCTTGTCGCTGGCGGCGGCGATGACCGTCTCACCGATTTCGCTGTAGCGCACGGCCTCTTGGTACCGGCCGACCAGAACGGCCAGCGATGCCCCCACGCACACGGCTGCCAGCCGTGGGTGGTCGACGGCACGAAGGGGTTCGACCATTTCTTCGGCCCAGGCGATGGGTTCGTAGTTCTCGAGGAACGGACCAAGCAAGCCCGCGTATGCGGCGATGGCCGCACCCGCATCCAGGTCGCCGTGTTCGGTCGACCAGCGAAAGGCGGTGCGCAAGTTGGCCAACTCGACCGTGAGCCAGTCGTATGCCTCGCGCTGGCGCGGGCCGTCCCACAGCGCCATGACGTCGGCCTCGCGCCCGGCGAAATGGCGGGCATGCGCGGCGCGGATCTCTCCCGCAGCGCCGGAGGCGATGAGCTGTTCCTCGGCGAATTGGCGGATCGTCTCGAGCATCGAAAACCGGGTGCGCCCCGAAGACCGGTCGACGACCAGCAGCGACTTGCGCACCAAGGCATCGAGCAGGTCCAGAATCACGTACTCATCCTCGGCGCCCATTACGGCGCAGGCACTTTCGAGGTCGAATCCGCCCGCGAACACCGAACAGCGTGCCAGCACTGCCTTTTCGTCGTCGTCGAGAAGGTCGTAGGACCAGGCCACGGCGTGGCGCAGCGTGTGGTGGCGCTCCAGGCCGCGCCGCGCACCGACCAGCAGCCTGAAGCGGTGGTCGAGGCGGTCACGCACTTCACTGGCGGTCATTGACGCCATCCGCGACGCGGCCAGCTCGATGGCTAGGGGAATCCCGTCCAGCCGCTGACAGATCTCGGTGACGGCGGCGGCATCACGGCCGTCGACCATCGAGAAGCCCGCCGAAATGCCTTGGGCGCGTTCGGTAAACAGGGTAACCGCCGCGGAGTGGACGCCCGCCACGTCCAGGGAACGGACGGGCCGCACCTGCTCGTCGGGAATTCCCAGTCCTTCGCGGCTGGTGGCAAGGATCTTCACGGTGGCCGATCGGGCGAGAATGGCTTCGATCAGCTGGGCGGCGGCGTCGAGCACGTGCTCGCAGTTGTCGAGCACCAACAGCCTTACCCGGCCCTCCAATGCGGCAGCGACCGACTCGCCGACGGTCTGGCCCGGCTGCTGGGTGATGCCCAACACCGCCGCGACCGCGTCGGGAACCGCCGCCGGGTCGGTCACCGCGGCCAACTCGAAAAGCCAAGCCCCGTCCGGGAATTCATCAGCCACCCGCGTGGCCACCTCTAACGCGAGGCGGGTCTTGCCGACCCCACCCACTCCGGTCAGCGTCACCAACCGATGCGTCTTGACCGCCGCTTCGATGTCGGCAACGGCGGCCTCGCGGCCGATCAAGCTCGTGTGGGCGGGCCGCAGGTTGCCCGGACTCGTGTCCAGCGCCCGCAGCGGCGGAAAGTCGGCCCGCAGGCCGGCGGCTCGGACCTGAAACACGCCGACCGGCATGGGGACGTCCCGCAACCGACGGGGTCCCAGGTCGACCAGATCCACGCCGCTCAGCAAGCCTGCCGTCGACGCGGCCACCAGGATCTGACCGCCGTGCCCGGCGGCCATCACGCGCGCCGCACGATTGAGCACCGTGCCGAAGTAGTCGCCGTCGCGCAGCTCGGCCTCGCCGGTCGCCAGCCCCATCCGCACCGGCAACTCGAGTGAGCGCTGTGCGGCCACGGCGGCATCGACCGCCGCGCGCGGCGAGGCGAACGCCGCGCACACGCCGTCACCGGTGTGCTTGAACAACCAGCCCCCGTGCGCCTCGATCGCGGTGCGCAACGCGTCGTCATGGGCCGCGAGGGCCACCCGCATCCCGTCCGCGTCGGCCTCCCACCGACGCGTCGAGCCCTCGACGTCGGTGAACAGAAACGTCACCACCCCCGAAGGAGCGGCCGCCGGCCGAGCGGACACCCCAGCAGAATCTCACAACGCACCTGCTTCTACCTCGCACATCGGCGGAAACCTCGGCTCTCGGGCGCTAGGTTGGGGCGGTGTTCATCGCCCGATCATGGTTGGGGTCCAAGCATTAGCGAGCGTCGCGCCGATCTACCGCGGTGGGTGTACGTTCCCGCCGCCGCGGGGACCGGGTTCGTGGTGCTGCCGCTACTCGCCATCGCGATCAAGGTCGACTGGCCCAACTTCTGGTCACTGATCGCCAGCGCGTCGTCGCGAACCGCCCTGCTGCTCAGCCTCAAGACCGCCGCGGCCAGCACCGTGCTCTGCGTGCTGTTTGGCGTCCCGATGGCCCTGGTGCTGGCCCGCAGCACCGCGCGACCGGTGCGGCTGCTGCGACCATTTATCCTGCTGCCCTTGGTGTTGCCGCCGGTCGTCGGGGGGATCGCGCTGCTGTACGCGTTCGGCCGGCTCGGGCTGCTCGGCAAGTACCTCGAGGCCGCCGGTGTCAGCATCGCGTTCAGCACCACCGCGGTGGTGTTGGCGCAGACCTTCGTGTCGCTGCCGTTCCTGGTGATCTCCCTGGAGGGCGCCGCGCGCACCGCCGGCGCCGACTTCGAGGTGGTGGCGGCGACCCTGGGGGCGCGGCCCAGCACCGTCTGGTGGCGAATCACCCTGCCGCTGCTACTGCCGGGCCTGGCGTCGGGCGCGGTGCTGGCGTTCGCCCGCTCGCTGGGGGAGTTCGGCGCCACGCTGACGTTCGCCGGGTCCCGCCAAGGGGTCACCCGCACGCTGCCGCTGGAGATCTATTTGCAGCGGGTCACCGACGCCGACGCCGCGGTCGCGCTGTCGATCCTCTTGGTCGCGGTGGCGGCGCTGGTGGTGCTGGGGCTCGGCGCCCGCCGGCTGACCGGAGACGAAACGAGATAGCCGGGGCCATGAGCGAACTGCAGCTGCGCGCCGACGTCGCGGACCGCCGACTGGACGTGGAGTTCACCGTGTCGGCCGGCGAAGTCCTTGCGGTCCTGGGGCCCAACGGCGCGGGCAAATCCACCGCGCTGCATGTGATCGCCGGGCTGGTTCGCCCGGACCACGGGGTGGTGCGGCTGGGCGACCGGGTGCTGACCGACACCGCGGCCGGGGTCAACGTGGCAACCCATGACCGCCGCGTCGGCCTGCTCATGCAGGACCCGTTGTTGTTCCCGCACATGAGCGTCGCCGCCAACGTGGCCTTCGGGACGCGCAGCCGGGGCGGGGGGCTGCGAACACGACGAGCCGCAGGGAGGGCGGCGGCCCTGCGCTGGCTGCGCGAGGTGGACGCCGAGCGGTTCGCCGACCGCAAGGCGCGGCAGCTGTCCGGCGGGCAAGCCCAGCGCGTGGCGGTGGCGCGGGCGCTGGCCGCCGAGCCCGACGTGCTGCTGCTGGACGAGCCGCTGAACGGTCTTGACGTCGCGGCGGCCGCGAGCATTCGCGCGGTACTGAGGCGCGTGGTCGCCCGCACCGGCTGCGCGGTGGTCCTGATTACGCACGACCTGCTCGACGTGTTCACGCTGGCCGACCGGGTGCTGGTGCTCGAGTCCGGCAAGATCGCCGAGATCGGTCCCGTTTCCGACGTGCTCACCGCGCCGCGCAGTCACTTCGGGGCGCGGATCGCGGGCGTCAACCTGGTCAACGGGACGGCCGCCGCGGACGCCGCACTGGACGCGCGCTCCGGCGTGCGCTGGCATGCGGCGCCGGGGGGTGAGGGGCTCGCCGCGGGCCAGAATGCGATTGCGGTGTTCCCGCCCACGGCGGTGGCGATCTATCGGGACCGACCGCACGGCAGCCCGCGCAACACGGTCGAGGTGACGGTGGCGGAGCTGGACATCCGCGGGGCGGCGGTGCTGGTGCGCGGCGAGCAGCAACCCGACGGTGCGCCCGGCCTGGCCGCGGAGATCACGGTCGACGCCGCATCGGAGCTGCGGCTGGCGCCCGGGGAAAGGGTGTGGTTCTCGGTCAAAGCGCACGAGGTCGAGTTGTATCCGGCGGCGCACTGAGGGTGCAATCGGGCGCCCGGTCGCGCATCGGCAACATCGGAAAAACGACGCTGCAATTGTCCGCAAGGCTCCTTGCGTCACAGCGGTAACACGGTAGGTTCGTCGCCATGGAGCAGGTGGATCCCAACTCGACACGTCGCAAAGGCCTGTGGGCGACGCTGGCGATAGCCACAGTGACCAGTGCCAGCGCCGTCACGATCGCATTGCCGGGGGCCGCGAACGCCGATCCGGAGGTTCCGACTCCGGTCCCGCCGACGACAACGACGGCGCCTCCTGCAGCCGGCCCCGCGGCTCCCGCGACCACACCGCCGCCGGCCGCCCCGGCGCCCGGCGCGTCCCCGGCACCGGTCGACCCGAACGCACCGCCGCCGCCGCCCGTCGACCCGAACGCACCGCCGCCGCCCCCCGTCGACCCGAACGCCGGGCGGGTCGCCAACGCCGTGGGCGGTTTCAGCTACGTCCTTCCGCCCGGCTGGGTGGAATCGGACGCTTCCCACCTCGACTACGGCTCGGCGCTGTTGAGCAAGACGACGGGGCCGCCGCCGCTGCCCGACCAGCCGCCACCGGTCGCCAATGACACCCGCATCGTGATGGGCCGCCTGGACCAGAAGCTTTACGCCAGTGCGGAAGCCAACAACGCCAAGGCCGCCGTGCGGCTCGGCTCGGACATGGGTGAGTTCTTCCTGCCGTATCCGGGCACCCGGATCAACCAGGAAGCCACCACGCTCACCGGCGCCAACGGCATCACGGGCAGCGCGTCGTACTACGAGGTCAAGTTCAGCGACGCCTCCAAGCCCAACGGCCAGATCTGGACGGGCGTGGTCGGGCTGCCCGCGACGAACGCGGGCGGACCGCCGCAACGCTGGTTCGTGGTCTGGCTCGGCACGGCCAACGACCCGGTGGACAAGGGTGCGGCCAAGGCGCTGGCCGAGTCGATCCAGCCCTGGGCGGGCCCGCCCGCGCCGGCCGCTGGAGCCCCGGCGGCTCCGGGCGCACAGCCGGCACCGGCGGCACCTCCGCCCGGAGGCCAACCTGCGCCCGCCGCCCCGGCGGCCCCGGGAGCGCCATCGCCGGCTCCCGCTCCGGCTCCGGCCGGGGAGGTAAGCCCCACCCCGGCGCCGGCACCACAGCGGACGCAGTCCACCTGACACCCTGATCGGGGCGCCGGGATGATGGGCGAACCGTCGCCGAATCCGGACCTTTTTCGTTACGCGGAGCGGGTATACCGAAGTGACGGCCCAGCAATTCGCTGGGCTTTGCCAGCGAATGCAAGGAGACCCGCATGGACGTCATGGCAGCTACCGAATATCTGGCCCGCTCAACCACGTTCACGAGCGTCGGCATCATCGGATACATCATCATCGGCGGTCTGGCCGGCGCGCTCGCCAGCAAGATCATCCGGGGCAGCGGCGCCGGGATCCTGATGGACATCGTGATCGGAATCATCGGCGCGTTGATCGGCGGCTTCATTTTGAGCTTCTTCGTCAACACCGCGGGCGGGGGCCTGATCTTCACCTTCTTCACCGCGCTGCTAGGGTCGCTGATCCTGCTCTGGATCGTCGGGATGGTGCGCAGGACGTAGACCCCAGTCAACCCGTTGCGGCCGTGGCGGTTGGCGGCATGATTGACGGATGATTGCACCGCTGTCCACCGCGGCCATGCGCGCATGGCGGGTGCGTCAACCCGGCCCCATGGACACCGCCCCGCTCGAGCAAGTCGCCTCGGAGGTGCCGCGCCCCGGGCCGTCGGATTTGCTGGTCGCCGTCCGGGCCTGCGGCGTCTGCCGCACCGACCTGCACGTCACCGAGGGCGACCTGCCCGTGCATCGCGACCACGTGACGCCCGGCCACGAGGTGGTCGGGGAGGTCGTGGAAATGGGCGCGCAAGCGGGCGACGAGTTTCGAGTGGGAGACCGGGTCGGCATCGCCTGGCTACGGCACACCTGCGGGGTGTGCAAGTACTGCCGCCGCGGCGACGAGAACCTGTGCCCGCAGTCCCGCTACACCGGCTGGGACGCCGATGGTGGTTACGCCGAATTCGCCACGGTTCCCGCCGCTTTCGCGCATCCGCTGCCCGCCGGTTACAGCGACAGCGAGCTCGCGCCGCTGCTGTGCGCCGGCATCATCGGCTACCGCTCCCTGCTTCGTGCCGACCTGCCGCCAGGCGGACGGCTCGGGCTGTACGGCTTTGGCGGCAGTGCCCACATCACCGCGCAGGTCGCGTTGGCGCAGGGCGCCGAGGTGCACGTGATGACCCGCGGAGCCGAGGCGCGTGAGCTCGCCATGCAGCTCGGGGCGGCGTCGGCGCAGGGAGCGGCCGACCCGCCACCGGTGCCACTCGATGCGGCGATCCTGTTCGCGCCGGTCGGGGAGCTGGTGCTGCCCGCGCTGGAGGCCCTGGACCGCGGCGGCACCCTCGCGATCGCCGGCATCCACCTGTCCGACATCCCGGTCCTGAATTACCAGCGACACCTGTTTCAGGAGCGCCAGGTCCGCTCGGTCACGTCGAACACCCGGGCCGACGCGCGGGCGTTCCTCGACTTCGCGGGCGAGCATCACATCGAGGTGACCACACCGGAATACCCGCTGGACCAGGCGGATCGGGCGCTGGCCGACCTCAGCGCGGGCCGCATCGCCGGCGCGGCGGTGCTGCTGGTGTGAGCGCCCTCAGCTGGTCAGATGCCACACCAGGGCGGCGGCCAGCGCCCCAAGCCCGTTCAGCGACCAGTGCAACGCGATCGGCGCGATCAGGCTGCCACTGCGCCGGCGGAGCCAGCTGAAGACGAAGCCGGCCGCACCGGTGGCCAGCACCGCGCCGGTGACACCCGCCAGCATCCCCACGACGCCGCCGCCGAACAGCCGGGTGAAGCCGACGTTGCTGCTGGTCAGCCCCAGCGACGTCGCGACGTGCCACAGGCCGAACAGCAGCGAACCCGCCAACGCGACCCCGCGGAAGCCCCAGGCCCGGTGCAGCGCGCCGTGCAGCACGCCCCGAAATGCCAGCTCCTCCGGGATCACGGTTTGCAGCGGGATGATCACCATCGATGCGATCAGCGCGCCGGAGACCGTGGCGTAGCGGTGGTTGAGGAACATCGGCCGGGTCATCGGCAGCAGCACCCCGACAGCTATCACCGACGCCACGACCAGCACCGCGGCCACGGCATAGCCCAACCCCGACTTCCAGTGTTCGCGCCCCAGGCCCAAATCGGCCCACTCCAGACCGTTGGCGCGCATCAGGAACACCAGGCCGACGGCGGCGGCGGGAACGACGCAGATGCCGGCCCAGGGGGTGGTGAAGTGGGCGACCAGGTTGGTCAGCACCAGCACGAGCACGACGACGGCGATGTCGAGGTGGATCCGGACCCTGTGCAGCGCCGACAGCTGCGCGAGCACCGGGTGGGTGTCAGCGATGGCGGGCGCCTCGGGCATTTGGCCAGTTTACCGGTGAGCCGCGGCGGCGTGACTCCAACGAGATGGCCGTCACGGTTGTGGTCGGCGCCCGGGGCGCGACCGTGACGGCAATCTCGGCGCGCATGTACGTCTCGCTCCCATCACTCACTACGTTCGTTCTGCTCGCTCGCCTCCCAGGTCCAGTTGGCGATCTGCGGGTCGTCCTCGCCGTGCTCCCGGGTGTAGATGCGCGCCGCGAGCCGGGCGTCGACCATGCACTGGCGCAGCACCGCGGCCTTGCTGGCCAGCCCGTCCACCCGGTCGATGACGTCGATAACCAAGTGGAAGCGGTCCAGATCGTTGAGCATCACCATGTCGAACGGTGTCGTCGTGGTGCCCCGCTCCTTGAACCCACGCACGTGGATGCGCGGGTGGTTGGTGCGCCGGTAGGTGAGCCGGTGGATTAGCCACGGGTAGCCGTGGTAGGCGAAGATCACCGGCTTGTCGCGCGTGAACAGCGCGTCGAACTCCCGGTCCGGCAAGCCGTGCGGGTGCTCGGAATCCGGCTGCAGCCGCATCAGGTCGACGACGTTGACCACCCGGACCGCGAGCTCGGGCAGTTCGCGACGCAGGATGTCGGCCGCGGCCAGGGTTTCCAGCGTCGGGATGTCGCCGGCGCAGGCCAGCACGACGTCGGGTTCGGCGGTGGCGGTGCTCGCCCACGGCCAGATGCCCACGCCGCGCGCGCAGTGCGCGACGGCCTGGTCCATGTCCAGGTAGGCCAGCGCCGGCTGCTTGCCGGCGACGATGACGTTGATGTAGTCGCGGCTGCGCAGGCAGTGGTCGGCCACCGACAGCAGCGTGTTGCCGTCCGGCGGCAGGTACACCCGGGTCAGTTCGGCCCGCTTGTTGGCGACCAGGTCGATGAAGCCGGGGTCCTGGTGCGACGCGCCGTTGTGGTCCTGGCGCCAGACGTGCGAGGAGAGCAGGTAGTTCAGCGACGCGATCGGCCGCCGCCACGGCAGCTCCAGGCTGGTGGCAAGCCACTTCGCGTGCTGGTTCAGCATCGAGTCGACGATGTGGACGAACGCCTCGTAGCAGTTGAACAGGCCGTGCCGGCCGGTCAGCAGGTAGCCCTCCAGCCAGCCCTGGCACAGGTGCTCGGAGAGCACCTCCATCACGCGGCCGTCGGGCGCGAGGTGCTCGTCGTCGGGCCCGATTTCCGAGAGCCACACCTTGTCGGTCGACGCGTAGACGGCGTCCAACCGGTTCGACGCGGTCTCGTCGGGACCCATCAGCCGGAACCGGTCGGAGTTGCGGGCGATCACGTCCCGCAGGAAGGTGCCGAGCACCCGGGTCGCCTCGTGCGTCGTGGCGGCGGGCCGCGGCACCGCGACGGCGTAGTCGCGGAAGTCCGGCAGGTCGAGGTCGTGCAGCAACAGTCCGCCGTTGGCGTGCGGGTTGGCGCTCATCCGGCGGTCACCGCTGGGCGCCAGCGCGCGCAGCTCGGCGCGCAGCCTGCCGTCGTCGTCGAATAGCTCCCCTGGTCGGTAGCTGCGCAGCCACTCCTCGAGCTGGGCGCGGTGCTGAGGGTTGTCGTGCGTCTCGGCCAGCGGGACCTGGTGCGCTCGCCAGGTGCCCTCGACCTTCTTGCCGTCCACCACCTTCGGGCCCGTCCAGCCCTTGGGGGTGCGCAGCACGATCATCGGCCACACGGGCCGCTCGGTCCCGTTGCCGGCGCGGGCCGCGCGCTGGATGGCCGCGATGTCGTCGAAGGCGTCGTCGAGGGCGGCGGCCAGCTGCTGATGGACGTTCGCCGGATCGTCACCGGCGACCGTGATGGGCCGGTAGCCGTAGCCACGCAGCAGCGCCTCGAGTTCGTCGTGCGGGATGCGCGCCAGCACGGTCGGGTTGGCGATCTTGTAGCCGTTGAGAGCCAGGATGGGCAACACCGCGCCGTCGGTGACCGGGTTGAGGAACTTGTTGGAATGCCAGCTGGCCGCCAGCGGCCCGGTTTCGGCCTCGCCGTCCCCGACCACGCAGGCCACGACCAGATCCGGGTTGTCGAAGGCCGCGCCGTAGGCATGCACCAGCGCGTAGCCGAGTTCACCGCCCTCGTGGATGGAGCCGGGCGTCTGGGCGGCGACATGGCTGGGGATGCCGCCGGGAAAAGAGAACTGCCGGAAGAGCTTTCGCAGCCCTTCGGCGTCCTGCTCGATGCCGGTGTACACCTCGCTGTAGGTGCCCTCGAGGTAGGCGTTGGCGACCAGCGCCGGGCCGCCGTGGCCGGGCCCGGTGACGTAGATGATGCTGGCGTCGCGGTCGCGGATGATCCGGTTGAGGTGCGCGTAGATCAGGTTCAGGCCCGGGGTGGTGCCCCAGTGCCCCAGCAGCCGCGGTTTGACGTGCTCGGGCGAGAGCGGTTCGGTCAGCAGGGGATTGTCCAGCAGGTAGATCTGCCCGACGGACACGTAATTGGCGGCGCGCCAATACGCGTTGATCAGGTCGAGTTCGTCGTCGGCAAGGGGAGCGGTTGTCTGGGTTTCTAGGCTCACTCAGCCGATTGTCCGCGCTTGCGGTGAACGGCGCCCGACGCGGTCGCCATCGCCGACTACTCTTCGCCGCGGGCGCGCGACTCGTAGGCCCTGCGCTGCTCGGCGTCGACGTGGTCGGTGAAGACGTGCTCGCCGCCGAGCGCGCGGTTGAGCCCCTCGGACAGCGCGCGCGGCATGAACTTCTGCGAGGCGATCAGCGCGCCGGCCGTCTTGGTGACCCGCACACGCGGCCTGGGATGCGCCACCAGGTTGACGATCGCCTCGGCGATGTCGGCCGGCTCGGCGTTCTTGATGCCCTTGGCCCCCGACGTGCCGGCGATCAGCTCGGTGTTCACGAACGTCGGCATGACGACCGAGAATTTCACGCCCGTGCTGCGGCATTCGATCCGCGCGGCGTCGGTGAACCCGATCACCGCGTGCTTGCTTGCGCAGTAGGTGGCCGCCCCGGCGATGTAGGTCTCGCCGGCGAGCGAGGCGATGTTGATGACGTGGCCGGATCCGCGGGGCACCATGCGCTGGGCTGCCAGTTTGCTGCCCAGGATCACGCCGTAGACGTTGATGTCGAGGACGCGCCGGGTGACGGCGTCCGGCTCGTCCACGATCCGGCCGAGCGGCATGATGCCGGCGTTGTTGACCAGCACGTCGACCGGGCCGAGCTGGCGCTCGACCTCGTCCAGGAAATCGGAGAACGAGTGCGGGTCGGTGACGTCGAGTTTGCCGTACACGTCCAGGCCGAGCGCGGCGCCGGATTCCTTCACCCGGACCTCGTCGACGTCGCCGATCGCCACCTTGGCACCCAGATTGTGCAACGCGGTGGCGGTGGCCAGCCCGATGCCCCGGGCGCCGCCGGTGATGACGATGACCTTGCCGCGAACCTTCAACCCGACCGATGCCGTGTCTGCCATTTCCCTACCCTCCGAATTCTTGACGGGTGTCAACAGGCGACCCGGTAAGCACAGCACTCGGCGTCGGGCTGCGCAACAACCGTGGATACTGCACCGGTGATCGAGGTGCGCGCGGCGGTCCCCGCCGATGCCGACGAGGTGGCCCGCCTGCACGTGCGGTCGTGGCGGTCGGCGTACCGCGGTCTCGTCGCCGACGAGTACCTGGACAGTCTGACCCCGGAGGCGGTGGTCGATCGGTACGCCTTCGGCCGCGTGGGGTTGCGAATGCCCTCCACCTTGGTCGCCGTCGACGGCCCCGCGATTCGCGGCTTCGCCACCGCGGGCCTGTGTCGCGACGCGGCGTTGCCGAACTTCGGTGAGCTGATGGCTCTTTACGTCGACCCGGCGCACGCGGGTGCGGGGGTGGGCACCCTGTTGCTGGGGGCGGCCCGGTACCGGCTGCGGGCGATCGGCGTGACCGGGGCCGTGTTATGGGTGCTGGACGCCAACGCCCGCGCCCGCCGGTTCTACCAACGAGGCGGCTGGCGGCTCGATGGGGCTTGCCGCACAGAGCATTTCGGTGATGAACCGGCGCGACTGGTGCGTTATCGACTCGAGCCGGTGTAGCGGCGCATCACCAACCCGTCGAGCCCGGAACCCCTTTGAACGGCCCGGTCACCCAGCTGGTGATCCAGCCGCCGTAGAAACCGCCTGGTTGGGGCAGGACGACCTCTCCATTGACCGTGCAGCGGTCGACGTTGGCGGCCATCACCGCGACCGCCCCGGCGATAGCTTCGAATCCCGGCGCCGGACTCAAATAACTCCACGCGGATTTCGGGGCCACGACCCCGCCGGCGAGCAGGTCGTAATAGGTTGCCCTGCCTTTCCATTCACACCACGAGCTCCCGGACGCCCGGCGCAGCGCGCCGTCGGCGAAAGCCTCGCGCGGGAGGTAATAGGTCGGTGGATGACTCGTCTCGAGCACCCGCCAGGCCCGCCGGGTGGAAGCGACGACTTCCCCACCCAACTCGACGGTGATGGGACCGGTGAACGGCTCGACTCTGGGCGGGCGTGGGTAGTCCCACACCGACTCCTGGCCGGGTGCGGAACGTCCGGATTCAAAACGGCTCATGTGGGTTGCCTCGACTCGTCGGTCACTTCGTACCTCCGGCCAGGCTACGACCAATCTAGGGCCAGTATTCGTTCATCGGCTGGGCGAATTTGTCGTTGTTGGTGAGGCGGGGAAGCTGGAGGGAATCTTCGATGGTGCGCAGCAGGCTGTAGTGGTTGTTGTGGCTGGTGGACACCAAATGACCTTGGCGCATACCCGAATTCGGGGACGGGATGACGATCATCGGGATGTGGTTGCCTTCGTTGCCGTTGGTCAGCGACAGGTTGTTGTAATCCTCGTCCCACGTGATGAAGATGGCGCTGCGTTGCGTCTGGAAGGCGGGCGAATTAACGATCGTCGGCAGTACCTGCTGCAGAAACTGGTCGCCGGCCTTGATGTTGTACTGATGCGATGTCAGCTGGCTGCCCACGAAGCGCAGGTTGACCGGTCCTTCCATGTTGTTGTTTTCGTCGGCGGCGAACCACACGAAGTTCGGGGTGGTGTTGGCCGAGGCGAGATCCGTGGCCAGCCGCGTCAACGGCAGCACATGCGCCTCACACCGCGGGGTGTTGGACACGATGTCGTGGAACGCGAGGAACGGTAGTTCCCCCGGGGTGTATGGGCCGCTCGACGTCTTGGCGCACGGGGTGGGCATGGACTGCTCATAGCTGGCCCACGTCTTGTTGTTCGCCTCGACGGAGTCGGCCAGGTTGGGCGCGTCGAAGCAGTTCAGTTCGCAGTTGTAGTTGGCGCCGAAGTCGGATCCGCCGAGGATCGGGTAGTAATTGGGCAGGCTCGGGTGCGTCAGGGCGAAGTAGTTGGCCCCGTAGCCGTACGAGCTGATGAGGCTGTTGATGTACGGCGCATTGGGGCTGCCCACAACGTCTTTCACGCCATGGTTTTCCATGTACACCAGGAACACGTGGTCCAGTGGCTTGACGGTCGAGTTGGGCGGCGTGGGCAGCGGCGGGGCGGGCAGCGGGGCGCCGACGGTGAACGAGAGGTTGTCGGCATACGAGTGGTTGTACGCGCCGCCCGCCCAGTGGGTGTCCTTGAAGAGGACGGTCACCCGCGCGCTGCGCGTGCCGGCCGGGATTGTCCCGGTGGTGCTGCGCTCGAACAGCTCATTCTGGAATTCCCGCTGGAACACGGAGACCGGCCCGATTTTCCCTGTGCCCAGCGGTAATTGGCTGGCGGCCAGGAAATCCACGGTGGCCGACGCCTCGGACAGCTCCAGCCTGTTGCCGCCGAGCCAGCCGCTGAACGTGTAGGGCACGGTGCCGGTGTCGATGGCCGCCGCGGCACCGCTGAGGTCGACGACCTGGGTGATGGTGGACGACGCCACGTTCCCGCCGCCGAAGTACTGGGCGCCGCCGTCGGGAGGCCCGTGCTGGGCGGACGGAAACGCCAGGAACTTCGGCATGGTCGGCCCGGGCGACCCGAGCGGCGAGGGCAGGCGGACCAGGGTGTTGTATTTGATGACCGTCGGCGTTCCCGTCACGGTCCAGCCGGGCATGGTCACCCCGCTGTATCCCGACAATGACGGGTCACCGAGTTCGGCGCCCGGGTTGACCAACAGGTTCGGACTCATCGGGACCAGGGCGCCCACCTTGGGCGCCGTCAACGTCGAAAGCGCAAGCAGGGCGGTCCCGGCGGCAGCGCCGGCCACACGACCAAGGCGACAGAACATTCAGGCTTCACCTCTGTGATTGGGACGCCGCGCATTTGCTCCGTCGATGGTGAGCTACGCCACGCCGCCCGCCTATGTTCTTGCGCGAATCGATACGCAGCGGTTGCCGTTTGGTGACCGAGTCGGTGAAGCCTTGTCACCGAAATCGTGTACGGCGTTCAGCTGATGGCGAGCCACACCAGGCTGGCGCCGCCGGCCAGCGCGCAGTAAACGGCGAACGGCGTCAGGGTTCGGGTCTGGAAGTACCGCGTCAGGAACCGCACGGCGAGGTAAGCGCACACGAAAGAGGCGATGCTCCCGGCGAGCACCTGGCCGCCGATCCCGGCCGCGCGGGGCCCGAACAGTTCCGGGATCTTGTACACGCCGGCGGCCAGGATGATGGGCGTCGCCAACAAGAAGGAGAACCGCGCGGCGTCCTCGTGTGACAAGCCGCGCCACAGGCCGGCCACCATGGTGATGCCCGAGCGGCTGATGCCGGGGAGCAGGGCCAGGATTTGCGCGGCGCCGATCAGGACGCCGCGGCGCAGGGGGAGTTGGGCCAGGCGGTTGTCGACGGCCTCGCCGCTGTGCGCGGGCTCTTCCCCGGCGGTTTGGTCGTGGTCGGGCGTGGGGGAGACGCGCCGGCGCAGCACCTCGCCCGCGTAGAGGGCGATGCCGTTGAGCAAAAGGAAGATCGCCGCGGGGACGGGCTTGCCGAGCGTGGTGCGGAACGTCCGCTCCAGCGCCAGCCCCGCCAGCCCGACCGGGATCGTGGCGCCCACGATCAGCCAGGCGAGCCGCTCGTCTGCGGTCTGGATGCGTCGATACCGCAACGACGACGTGAATCCGGCCACGATGCGGAGCCAGTCCCGCCAGAAGAAGACCAGCAACGCGGCCGCGGTGGCCACGTGCAGGCCGACGATGAATGCGAGGTAGGGCGATTCGGGGGCGGAGACGCTCAGGTCCCGGGCCCATCGACCGCCGACCACCGCCGGCACCAACACGGCGTGCCCGAGGCTGGAGACCGGGAACAGCTCGGTGACGCCCTGGAACGCCCCAACCACCACGGCCTCGATGTAGGTCAGGTGCGCGCTCATAGTGGATGCCTCCGTCGGATCGTTTCGCCCATGGCCTCGCCGATCGGCCTGTGACGATAGCCGACGGCGGGTTGGCCCACCCAATCAGCTTGCCCAGTTGGCCTTTTGGGGGGACAACACGGGGCCGGGCCGGATCAGGCACCTGCGGGTACGGTGTGCTGATGTCCGAGGGGTTGCTCGACGCCGTGCGCGTCCTCGACTTGTCGAGCGGCAATGGTGACGCGGTGACGCGCCTGTTCGCCGACCTGGGCGCCGATGTGCTCAAGGTCGAACCGCCGACCGGAAGCCCGGCGCGCGATGCGCCGCCGACGCTCGCCGGTGCGAGCATTCCGTTCGCCGTGCACAACGCCAACAAGCGCAGCGTGGTGCTGGACCCGTTCGACGAGGACGACTGCGGTGTCTTCCTCGACCTCGCCGCGCAGGCCGACATCGTCGTGGACGACGGCTTCTACGGGGAGGCCCCCACATTCGGGACGTCGGTCGAGGAGCTGGCCGCCCAGCATCCGCATCTGGTGGTGCTGTCGATCACCGACTTCGGGACGACGGGCCCGCGGTCGTTGTGGCGGGCCACCGATCCGGTGCTGTACGCGATGTCCGGTTCGCTGTCGCGATCCGGTCCCACCACCGGGACCCCGGTGTTGCCGCCCGACGGAATCGCGTCGTCCACCGCCGCCGTCCAGGCGGCGTGGGCAACTCTGGTTGCCTACTACAACCGATTGCGTTGCGGCACCGGTGAATTCATCGATTTTTCGCGGTTCGACGCCGTCGTCATGTCGCTCGATCCGGCGTTCGGCGCGCACGGCCAGGTCGCCGCCGGCATCCGCCGCACGGGACAGTGGCGGGGCCGCCCGAAGAACCAGGACGCCTACCCGATCTACCCGTGCCAGGACGGGTACGTCCGGCTGTGCGTAATGGCGCCGCGCCAGTGGCGGGGCTTGCGGCGCTGGCTGGGTGAGCCGGCCGATTTCCAAGACCCGAAGTACGACGTGATCGGCGCGCGCTTCGCCGCGTGGCCGCAGATCAGCGAGTTGGTCCAGGCGCTGTTCGCCGGACAGACCATGAAGGAGCTGGTGACCGAGGGGCAGGCCCACGGCGTGCCGATCGCCGCCGTGCTGACGCCGTCGTGGGTGATGGATTCCGAGCATTTCCAGGCGGTGGATGCGGTCACTGATGCGGAGCTGGTCCCGGGGGTGCGCACCCGCGTGCCGACCGGCTACTTCCTCGTCGACGGCCACCACGCGGGTTTCCGCAGTCCGGCCCCGGCGGCGGGGCAGGACGGGCCGGGCTGGCGCGGAAACCCCGCGGTGGTGCAGTCACCGTCGGGCCGCATCGGCGACTATCCGTTTGCCGGCGTGCGCATCCTGGATCTCGGCATCATCGTGGCGGGTGGAGAGCTGAGCCGCCTGTTCGGCGACCTGGGCGCCGAGGTCATCAAGATTGAAAGCCCCGAATACCCGGACGGGCTGCGGCAGGCCCGCGCCGGCGACGCCATGAGCGAGTCGTTCGCCTGGACGCACCGCAATCACCTGGCGATGGGCCTGGATCTGCGCAGTCCCGCCGGCAAGGAGATCTTCACCCGGCTCGTCGCGGAATCCGACGCCGTCTTCGCCAACTTCAAGCCGGGAACGCTTACCGCGCTTGGCTTTTCCTACGACAACCTGCGCGCGGTGAATCCGCGCATCGTGCTCGCCGAGAGCAGCGCATACGGCGATCGGGGTCCGTGGAGCACGCGCATGGGCTACGGCCCCCTGGTTCGCGCGGCCACCGGCGTGACCCGGCTGTGGACGGGCGACGCTCCGGAGGCGCACGACAGTGGCGCCCGGCACCACTTCTACGACGCGACCACGATCTTCCCGGACCACGTGGTGGGACGGATCACCGCGATCGCGGCGCTGGCCGCGCTGATCCACCGCCATCGCTCGGGCGGCGGGTCGCACGTGCACATCTCGCAGGCCGAAGCCGTCGTCAATCAACTCGACACCCTGTACGTCACCCAGGCCGCGCTGGCCGCGGGCGTGCCGCGAATCTCCGATGACACCAGCTTGCACGCCGTCTATCCGTGCGCCGGGGACGACGAATGGTGCGTGATCTCGATCGGCTCCGATGAGGAATGGCGTTGCGCCGCAGGCGTTTTCCATCACCCCGAATGGGCCGACGATCCGCGCTTCGCCACCGGCGAGGCGCGGCTGGCGAACCGGCGCGAGTTGGTCGGTTTGGTGTCGGCGTGGACCCGGACGCGCACGCCGGTGCGCGCAGCCCAACTACTGCAGTCCTCGGGGGTCGCGGCCGGACCGATGAACCGGCCGCCCGACGTGCTGGAGGACCCGCAGCTGGTCGAGCGAAAACTGTATGCCGAGATGCTGCATCCCCTCGTCGAACGCCCGCTGCCCGCGGAGACGGGCCCGGCGCCGTTCCACCACATCCCGCCGGCCCCGCAGCGCCCGGCCCCCGTGCCGGGCCAGGACACCGTCGACGTCTGCCGACGGGTGCTCGGCATGAGCCCTCCGGAGATCGACCGGCTCGCCGCCGAGGGCGTGCTGTTCGGGCCGCCGTGACGCGCGGCGAACGCGCCCCGCGCGACCCGCCGGATCGATAGCCACGCTAAGTTCGACCCATGACCGTCGACCCCAGGACACCGGTGCTGATCGGCTACGGCCAGGTCAACCACCGCGACGAGATCGACCCGGACAAGCGGTCCGTGGAGCCGATGGACCTGATGGCGGCCGCGGCCCGGCAGGCCGCCGATTCGCGGGTGATCGAGGCCGTGGATTCCATCCGCGTGGTGAACATCCTCTCGGCGCAGTACCGGGACCCTGGGCTGCTGCTCGGACAGCGGATCGGCGCGAGCGACTTCACCACCCTCTACAGCCCCGTCGGCGGCAACGTGCCGCAGTCCCTGGTCAACCAGGCATGCCTGGACATCCAGCGGGGCCGTGCCCAGGTGGTGCTGCTCGCCGGCGCCGAGACCTGGCGCACCCGCCGGGGGCTGCGGGCCCAAGGCGGCAAGCTCGAGTGGACGATCCAGGACGACTCGGTGCCGATGGCCGAGGTCAGCGGCGACGACGTCCCGATGGCCGGCGACGCGGAGATCAGGATCCGGCTGGACCGTCCGGCCTATGTCTACCCACTGTTCGAGCAGGCGCTGCGGATCGCCAACGGCGAGCCCGTCGAGCGGCACCGCAGGCGCATCGGCGAGCTGTGGGCCCGCTTCAACGCCGTCGCGGTCGACAATCCACACGCGTGGATCCGCAAGCCGGTGACCGCCGAGGAGATCTGTGAGCCCGGCCCGCAGAACAGGATGATCAGCTGGCCCTACACCAAGCTGATGAACTCCAACAACATGGTCGATCAGGGCGCCGCGCTCGTCTTGACCTCGGTGGAGCAGGCCCGGCGACTGCAGGTCCCCGCGGACCGCTGGATCTACCCGCACGCGGGCACCGACGCGCACGACACCTCGGCCATCGCCGAGCGCGACGAGCTGCATCGTTCTCCGGCCATCCGGATCGCCGGCGGCCGCGCGCTGGAGCTGGCGGGCCTGGGCATCGACGACATCGACTATGTCGACCTGTACTCCTGCTTTCCCTCGGCCGTCCAGGTCGCGGCGGCCGAACTCGGGCTTGCCGTCGACGACCCCGCCCGCCCGCTCACGGTCACCGGGGGGCTGACGTTTGCCGGCGGCCCGTGGAGCAACTACGTGATGCACTCCATCGCCACCATGGCGGAGTTGCTGGTGGCCAACCCCGGGCGACGCGGACTGATCACCGCCAACGGCGGCTACCTGACCAAGCACAGCTTCGGCGTGTACGGCACCGAGCCGCCCACCGAATTCCGTTGGGAAGACGCGCAACCGGCGGTCGACCGCGAGCCGACTTGTGCCGGCCTGGTGGAATGGGAAGGCGTCGGCAAGGTGGAGGCGTGGACGACGCCGTTCGACCGCGAGGGACGACCGGAGAAGGCCTTCCTGGCCGTGCGCACGCCCGACGGCTCGCGGACCCTGGCGGTGATTACCGATAGTGCCGCGGCGCAGGCCACGGTGCGGGAAGACATCGGCGGCGCCAAGGTTTCCGTCGCCGCAGACGGCAGCGCCGCGCTGCAATAACCGCCCTCGCCGGGTCTACTGGCGTTTGCTCAGTAACGGTCGCGTAGGTCATGCCGGCTGCCTATTGTTTAGTTTTGAGGTCGGGGGAGGTGAGCCCAGGTGCAGATCCTGGTTACCGACGCCACCGGCGCACTCGGGCGGCTGGTTGCACGGCAGCTGATCGCTGCCGGGCACACGGTCAGCGGCATTGCCGAGCGCCCGCATCCCTGCCTGGATCCCAGCGTCGAATTCGTTTGCGCATCGCTGAGCGACCCCGTCCTGCGTGAGCTCGCCGACGACGCCGACGCGGTGGTTCACCTGGCCCCGGTCGATACGACCGCGCCCGGCAGCTCCGATCTCGAGGGCCTCGCGCACGTGACCGACGTCGCCGCCCGCGCAGGCGCCCGGCTGCTGTTCGTGTCCCAGGCCGCGGGCCGGCCCGAGCTGTACCGGCCGGCCGAGGACCTGGTCGCCACCAGTTGGGGCCCCAGCCTGGTGGTCCGGATCGCCCCGCCGGTCGGCCGCCAGCTCGACTGGATGGTGTGCCGCACCGTGGCCACGCTCCTGCGCACCAAAGTCTCGGCGGAGCCGATGCGGGTGTTGCACGTCGAGGACCTGGTTCGCTTTCTGGTGGCGTCGCTGAACACCGACCGCACGGGTGTGGTGGACCTCGCCTCGCCCGACACCGTCAACGTCGTCACCGCGTGGCGCTTGCTGCGGTCCGCCGACCCGCGATCGCGGTTGAACCGGGTGCGCAGCTGGCCGCAGCTCATCCCGGACATGGACATCGCCGGGGTGCAAGAGGATTGGTCGTTCGAGTTCGGCTGGCAGGCGCTCGAAGCGGTCGCCGACACCGCCCGCGGCCTCGTCGGCCGCCAGATCGCCGCCGCGGGCGCCACCGGGCACGGTCGCCAGTTGGCCCTTCCGGTCGAGGTGGTCCCGCGCCCCGGCCCCTCTGGCGACGAGCGCAGCGCGGCGCCCGAGGGCGTCGAGGGCGAATTCGACGACCGGATCGACCCCCGCTTCCCGATCTTCAGTGCGGGCAACCTCG
>NZ_LZJJ01000450.1:0-48689 GCF_001667625.1 Mycobacterium sp. E1715 | reverse complement strand
GACCGAACGGGCCTTGGTTGCCGGGACGGCCCCACGTCGAAGGGTCCTGGTTCGGCGGTCCTTGTGGGTTCGTCACCCGACTGATTCTGCCCTATCGAGCTGAGCGAAATCTGAGTGGTTGCGCAGCACCGCGATGCTCTCGCGCGCCTTGACGACCCGGTCGACGTCGATGTCGGCCACCACCAACTGCGGCCCGGACCCGGCCGACGCGACGACTTCACCGAACGGCGAGGCCACCAGGCTGCCACCCACCCCGGTGGGCGCGCCCGACTCCGTCAGCGGTGCGCCCGGGTCGGCCTGGCCGGCCGCCGCAACGTAACTCATCGAGTCGAGGGCGCGGGCCCGCGCCAGGAGCGTCCACTGGTCGAGCTTGCCGGGCCCCGAGCCCCACGACGCGCACACGGCGATCAGCTGGGCGCCGCGGCGGGCCAGCTCGGTGTACAGCGCCGGGAAGCGGATGTCGTAGCAGACGGACAACCCCACCCGGACGCCGGCGACCGTGATCACCACCGGCTCGTGGCCGGGGGCCACGGTGCGCGACTCGGTGAAGCCGAAGGCGTCGTAGAGGTGGATCTTGTCGTAGTGCGCGTTCGGCTCGTTGGGGCTGCCCGGACCGGCCGCGATCAGCGTGTTCTTCACCCGGCCGTCCCCGGCCGGCGTGAACATGCCGGCGATCACCGTGATTCCGCAGTCGGTCGCGATCCGTCGCACACCCGTCGCCCACGGCCCGTCGACCGGCTCGGCGACGGGCGCCAGCGGAACGCCGAACCGGCACATGGTCGCCTCCGGGAACACCACCAACTGGGCACCCGCGTCGGCGGCCTGCGCGCTGTACTCGCGGACCAGCCCTAGGTTGGCGGCCGGGTCGGTCCCGCTGAGGATTTGGGCCAGCGCGATTCGCATGGGCGCCAGCTTAGGCTCGCCGCCCTCATACCGTTTTGGCGATCCACTCCGTGGTGAACCGTTGCTCCGCCGCCACCAGCTCGGCCAACTGGGTGCCGATGATGTTCTCCAGCTTGCCGCCGATGATCGGGACGCGCACCTGGACGGTGGCCCGGAACGTCAGCCGGGCGCCGCCCGTCTCCAGGATCGGCAACAGCGTCGCGGTGCCGGTCAGGTTGACCGGGGCGTCCAGAATCGAGCCGACGACGGTGCCCTGCGCGGTGCCGTCGGCGACCGGTCCCCACACTTCCTCTCGCCGGATGCGCAGATCGCCGCTGTGCAGCTGCGTGACCATCCCGGGCAGCTTGTGGCTGTGGATCACTTGCACGGTGACGACCTCGACGGTGTCGTCGTCCCCGGTTTCGCCACCGACCCGCATCGATTCCAGCGTGGCGATGTCAACGCCGGATCCGGCCAGCCGTGCCCGCCAATAGGTCTCGTCCGTGAACGCCCGATGAACCTCTTCAACGCTGCCGTCGTAGTCGGCCGACAAGTCGAATGAACGCGGCATAGCAGGTGAGGCTACCGTTACGGGCCATGAAATCCAGCGACGCCGGTCCGACGTTCGCCGGCGCGCAGGTCGCCGAAGCAGTGTCGCTCGCGCCGCTGACGACGTTGCGGGTGGGGCCGGTGGCCCGCCGCCTGATCACCTGCGCCAGCACCGACCAGGTGATCGCTGTGGTGCGGGAGCTGGATGCCGAAAGCCGTGGGGGAGAACGTTCCCCGGTGCTGGTGTTCGCCGGCGGGTCCAACCTGGTGATCGCGGACAGCCTGACGGACCTGACCGCGGTGCGGTTGGCCAACAGCGGCATCACGATCGACAACACCCTGGTGCGCGCGGAGGCGGGCGCGGTGTGGGACGACGTCGTGGTAGCCGCCATCGAGCATGGTCTGGGCGGGCTGGAATGCCTGTCCGGGATTCCCGGTTCGGCCGGGGCCACCCCGGTGCAAAATGTCGGAGCCTACGGCGCCGAGGTCTCCGACACCATCACCCGCGTGCGGATCCTGGACCGCGACAGCGGGGAGGTGCGCTGGGTGCCGGGCGGCGAGCTCGGCTTCGGCTATCGCACCAGCGTGCTGAAGCAGGCCGGCCCCGAAACCCCTTGGGTGGTATTGGAAGTCGAGTTCGCGCTGGACGCCTCGGGCCAGAGCGCGCCGCTGCGCTACGGGGAGCTGGCGGCCGCGTTGGGCGTGAGCGGCGGCGAGCGGGCCGACCCACGGGCGGTGCGCCGGGCGGTGCTCACGCTGCGGGGCCGCAAGGGCATGGTGCTCGACCCGGACGACCACGACACCTGGAGCGTGGGTTCATTCTTCACCAACCCGGTGGTCGCACCCGAGGTTTACGAGCGGCTGGCCCACACTTTCGGAGACGACCGCGGCCCGGTTCCGCACTACCCGGCCCCCGACGGCGTCAAGCTGGCCGCCGGCTGGCTGGTGGAGCGGGCCGGCTTCGCCAAGGGATATCCGGACGATCCGGGGGCCCGGTGCCGGCTGTCCACCAAGCACGCGCTGGCGCTGACCAACCGCGGCGGGGCCACCACCGAAGAGGTGATCGCGCTGGCCCGGGTCATCCGCGACGGGGTTCGTGATGTGTTTGGTGTCACATTGAAACCGGAGCCGGTCCTGCTCGGCTGCAGGCTATAGCTCCGAATCCGCCGACGCCCGAATTGTCGCGGCGGAGTTGGTGGATTTTGCCCGGTATCTTTGACTTTCGTGAGCACGTCGCGCGACCCGCAGCCGATCAACCGGCGCGTGGCTTTGGCGACCCTCGGACTGGGGATGTTCGCCCCCAGTGTCTTGGCCGCGTGCGGCGGCCCGGCCGCCAAGCAGGCCGAGAAGAAGGAGCAGCCCGCGCCGAAGCTGAAGTTCCAGCCGGCCGATGCGACCGAGAACGTGGTACCGATCGCGCCGATCAGCGTCGAGATCAGCGACGGCTGGTTCCAGTACGTGACGCTGACCAATTCCGCGGGCAAGGCCGTGGCGGGCAAGTTCAACTCCGACCGCACCGTCTACAGCACCACCGAGCCGCTGGGCTACGACGCGACCTACACCTGGAGCGGCTCGGCCGTGGGGCACGACGGCAAGGCCATCCCGGTGACGGGCAAGTTCACCACCGTGACGCCCACCAAGAAGATCGGCGGGGCATTCCAGTTGGCCGACGGCCAGACCGTCGGGGTCGCGGCGCCGATCATCATCCAGTTCGACGCGCCGATCACCGACAAGGCCGCCGTCGAGAAGGCGTTGACCGTCACCACCAACCCGCCCGTCGAGGGCAGTTGGGCCTGGTTGCCCGACGAGGCGCAGGGCGCCCGCGTGCACTACCGCACCCGCGAGTACTACCCGGCGGGCACCACGGTCAACGTCGACGCCAAGTTGTATGGGCTGCCGTTCGGCGACAGCGCCTACGGCGCCGACGACATCTCGCTGAACATCCAGATCGGTCGCCGGCAGGTGGTCAAGGCCGAGGTCTCGTCGCACCGCATCCAGGTGGTCAGGGACGAAGGCGTCATCATGGACTTCCCGTGCAGCTACGGCGAGGCCGACAAGGCGCGCAACGTCACCCGCAACGGCATCCACGTGGTCACCGAGAAGTACGCGGACTTCTACATGTCCAACCCGGCCGCCGGCTACAGCCACGTGCACGAACGGTGGGCGGTGCGGATCTCGAACAACGGCGAGTTCATCCACGCCAATCCGATGAGTGCGGGCGCGCAGGGCAACACCAACGTCACCAACGGCTGCATCAACCTGTCGACCGGCGACGCGGAGCAGTACTACCAGTCCGCGATGTACGGCGACCCGGTCGAGGTGACGGGCAGCTCGATCCAGCTGTCCTACTCCGACGGCGACATCTGGGACTGGGCCGTCGACTGGGACACCTGGGTCGCGATGTCGGCGCTGCCGCCGCCCACGGCGCACCCGCCGTCAACCCAGATCCCGGTGACCGCGCCGGTGACGCCGTCGACCGCCCCGAGCCTGTCCGGCACGCCGACGACGACCACCACCTCGCCTAGTCCGGGGACTGGCCCCGGCGGTTAAAGCGGGTGGCCGACGCCTGGTCGCGCGGCTTCATGACGATCAGGTCGAGGTCGACGTGCGGCGGCCGCGAGGCCACGAAGCCGATCACTTCGGCGACGTCGGCGGCCACCAACGGCGTGAGGCCGGTGTACACCGAGTCGGCGCGTTGCTGATCGCCGTCGAAGCGGACCAGCGAAAACTCCGTCTCGACCGCGCCCGGCGCGATCTCGGTCAGCCGAACCGGCTTGCCCAGCAGCTCACCGCGCAGCGTGCGGTGCAACGCCCCCTGCGCGTGTTTGGCCGCCGTGTAACCGGCGCCCCCGTCGTAAACCTCAAGTGCGGCAACCGAAGTAACCGTGACGATCAGCCCGTCGCCCGAGTCGATGAGCTTGGGCAGCAGCGCGCGGGTGACCCGCAGCGTGCCCATCACGTTGGTCTCCCACATCCATCGCCAATGCTCGAAGTCGGCTTCGGCGACTGGCGCCAGGCCGCGGGCGCCCCCGGCGTTGTTGACCAGCACGTCGACCCGGCTCAGCTCGTCGGCGAGCGCGGTGACCGCGGCGTCGTCTGTGACGTCGGCCACAATGGCGGTTCCGCCGATCTCCCTCGCCAGGGCGTTGATGCGGTCGGCCCGGCGCGCGACCGCGACCACGTGAAAGCCCTGCGCAGCGAGGGTCTGGGCCGTCGCCTCGCCGATTCCGGAGCTGGCCCCCGTGACCACGGCGACGCGTTCATTCCTGACATTTCCAGTCATAGAAACAACCTTAGTGAGCGTGCTAAATTTTCGAGGTGCACCTCAGCGCCCTGTCCAGCACCACCACCGCGTGTCTCTGCGCGGCGGGTGCGTGTTGTTGTCGCGCACTTTGCCGCTCCTGACTTTCAGGTGTGGCCAGTGACGGCCAACAAAGACTCGGACAAAGGACGCTCGTGCGCTCGAATACCCTCACCCAGACTCATCATTCGCCCACCCGTGCCACCTACAAGGGCCACCGGTCGGTGCGGCGTCAGATCGTGCCGCCGGCCCTGCACATCGCCGACTCGGCGGCGGCCTCGGTTTTCCGGGCCGTCCGCTTGCGCGGCCCCGTCGGCCGTGACGTCATCGCCGGCGTCACCTCGCTGAGCATCGCGACGGTCAACCGCCAGGTCATCGCCCTGCTCGAGGCCGGTTTGCTGCGGGAACGCGCCGACCTGGCCGTCTCCGGCGCGATCGGTCGGCCCCGCGTGCCGGTCGAGGTCAACCACGAACCGTTCGTGACGCTGGGCATCCACATCGGCGCCCGCACCACCAGCATCGTGGCCACCGACCTGTTCGGTCGCACGCTCGACACCGTCGAGACGCCGACACCGCTCAGCCCCGCCGGGCCCGCCCTGGCGACGCTGGCCGAGAGCGCCGCCCGCTACCTGCAGCGCTGGCATCGGCGGCGCCCGCTGTGGGTCGGCGTCGCGATCGGCGGCACGGTCGACAGCGCGACCGGCCACGTCGACCACCCGCGGCTCGGCTGGCGGCAGGCGCCGGTTGGCCCCGTGCTGGCCGATGCGCTGGGACTGCCCGTCTCGGTGGCCTCGCACGTCGACGCCATGGCCGGGGCCGAGCTGCTGCTCGGACTGCGGCGATTCGTGCCCAGCTCGCCCACCAGCCTGTACGTCTACGCCCGTGAGACCGTGGGCTACGCACTGGTGATCGGCGGGCGGGTGCACTGCCCGGCCAGCGGCCCGGGCACGATCGCCGCCCTGCCCGCCCACTCCGAGTTGCTGGGCGGCACCGGCCAGCTGGAATCCACCGTCAGCGACGAGGCGGTCCTGACCGCCGCGCGCCGGCTGCGCATCCTGCCGTTCGCGCCCGCGGGCCGCCCGAACGCGTCGGCGGCCGGCATCAACGATCTGCTGCGGCTGGCCCGCGGCGGCAACGAGCAGGCGAAACAGCTGCTCAACGAGCGGGGCCGGGTGCTCGGGCAGGCCGTGGCGTTGCTGCGCGACATGCTCAACCCCGACGAGCTGGTAGTCGGCGGCCAGGCCTTCACCGAGTATCCCGAGGGCATGGAGCACGTCGAGGTGGCGTTCGCCGAGCACTCGGTGTTGCCGGCACGCGACATCCGCGTCACCGTCTTCGGGAACCGGGTGCAGGAGGCCGGCGCCGGAACCGTGTCGCTGGGCGGGCTGTATGCCGACCCGCTCGGTGCGATGCGCCGCGCGGGGGCGCTGGGCCCGCGGCTGCGCGACGTCTCCGCCGACGAGCCTTCCGCTTAACGCGAAGCCGTGTCCTGGGCGCTGGGCTCGTGGGCCGAACGTCCTGTAAAGATGAAAGAGTGCGGCACGATGACGTCTTCCGGCTGAAACCGCGCCGCGTCGCAGTGTTGGCGGTGCACACTTCGCCCCTGGCGCAGCCGGGCACCGGCGACGCCGGGGGCATGAACGTCTACGTGCTGCAGACCGCGTTGCACCTGGCGCGCCGCGGCATCGAGGTGGAGATCTTCACCCGGGCCACCGCGTCCGCCGACCCGCCCGTCGCCCGGGTGGCGCCCGGCGTGCTGGTGCGCAACGTGGTGGCGGGGCCGTTCGAGGGGCTGGACAAATACGACCTGCCCACCCAGCTGTGCGCGTTCGCCGCGGGGGTGCTGCGCGCCGAAGCGTCGCACGAGCCGGGCTATTACGACATCGTGCATTCGCACTACTGGCTGTCCGGACAGGTCGGCTGGCTGGCCCGCGACCGCTGGGCGGTGCCGCTGGTGCACACCGCGCACACGCTCGCCGCGGTCAAGAATGCCGCGCTGGCCGCGGGTGACGCGCCCGAGCCGCCGCTGCGCACGGTCGGCGAGCAGCAGGTCGTCGACGAGGCGGACCGGCTGATCGTCAACACCGATGACGAAGCCAGGCAATTGATTTCGATCCACCGCGCCGACCCGGCCCGCATCGACGTGGTCCACCCCGGCGTCGATCTCGAGGTGTTCCGCCCGGGTGAGCGCCGCGCGGCCCGGGCCGCCCTGGGGCTGCCGCTCGACGAGGACGTGGTGGCGTTCGTCGGGCGAATCCAGCCGTTGAAGGCCCCCGACATCGTGCTGCGGGCCGCCGCGAAACTGCCGGGCGTGCGCATCGTGGTCGCCGGCGGCCCGTCGGGCAGCGGCCTGGCCTCCCCGGACGGGCTGCGGCGGCTCGCCGACGAACTCGGCATCGCCGCGCGGGTGACTTTCCTGCCCCCGCAGTCCCGCTCGGACCTGGCCACCCTGTTCCAGGCCGCCAGCCTGGTCGCGGTGCCGAGCTATTCGGAGTCGTTCGGCCTGGTCGCCGTCGAGGCCCAGGCCTGTGGCACCCCGGTGGTGGCCGCCGCGGTCGGCGGTCTCCCGGTGGCCGTGCGGGACGGGATCACCGGCACGCTGGTGGCCGGCCATGACGTCGATCGGTGGGCGGACGCGCTGGACCGGATGCTGCGCTTGCCGGCGCCGCAGGCCGAGGCGATGAGCCGGGCCGCCGCCGCACACGCGGCCACGTTCTCCTGGGAGAACACCACCGACGCGCTGCTGACCAGCTATCGCCGCGCGATCAGCGGGTACACCGCCGAGCGCCGCGGGGTCGGCGCGTGAGCCCCACGGTCGAGCGCGTGATCGAGGACGCGCTGCAGGCCAGCGGTCTTGTGTACTCGAAACACGACGGCGCGCACGGCGGCCGGTCGGGACTGGTGGTGGAGCTGCCCGGCGAGCGCAAGCTCAAGACCAACACCATCCTGAGCGTCGGCGAGCACTCGGTGCGCATCGAGGCGTTCGTGTGCCGCAGGCCCGACGAGAACCACGAGGGGGTCTACCGCTTCCTGCTCAGGCGCAACCGCCGCCTCTACGGCGTGGCCTACACGCTGGACAACGTCGGCGACATCTACCTGGTGGGACGCATGTCACTCGCGTCCGTGGACGCCGACGAGATCGACCGGGTGCTCGGGCAGGTGCTCGAAGCGGTCGACGCGGACTTCAATACGTTGCTGGAGTTGGGATTTCGCTCGTCGATCCAAAAAGAGTGGGACTGGCGGGTGTCTCGCGGCGAGTCGCTGAAGAACCTGCAGGCGTTCGCTCATTTGATCGACGAAGACGACGAATAAGCTAGCCGGCATGGGAGATACCGGCACGTTGGTGCTGCTCCGCCACGGCGAGAGCGAATGGAACGCAAGCAACCAGTTCACCGGATGGGTCGACGTGGACCTGACCGAGAAGGGCCGGGCCGAGGCGGTGCGCAGCGGCGAGCTGCTGGCCGAGCAGAACCTGTTGCCCGACGTCCTTTACACGTCGCTGCTGCGCCGCGCGATCACCACCGCGCACCTGGCCCTCGACGCCGCCGACCGGTTGTGGATTCCGGTGCGGCGCAGCTGGCGGCTCAACGAACGGCACTACGGGGCGCTGCAGGGCCTCAACAAGGCGGAGACCAAGGACCGCTACGGCGAGGAGCAGTTCATGACCTGGCGGCGCAGCTACGACACGCCGCCGCCACCGATCGAGAAGGGCAGCCAGTTCAGCCAGGACACCGACCCCCGCTACGCCGACATCGGGGGCGGCCCGCTGACCGAATGCCTGGCCGACGTGGTCGTGCGTTTCCTGCCGTATTTCACCGACGTCATCGTCCCGGACCTGCGCAGTGGCAAGACGGTGCTGATCGTCGCGCACGGCAACTCGCTGCGGGCCCTGGTGAAGTACCTCGACCAGATGTCCGACGACGACGTCGTCGGGCTGAACATCCCGACCGGGATTCCGCTGCGCTACGACCTCGACGCCGACCTGCGGCCGGTGGTCGCGGGCGGCACCTACCTCGACCCGGAGGCCGCCGCCGCGGGCGCCGCGGCGGTTGCCAGCCAGGGGCGCCGGTAAAACCGGCCACCGGCCCAAAGCGAGTTTCAAAGGCCTGTTTGCCGAACATCGCGTTAACGGGAGTGGAACACCTGAAGCGAAAAGTGTGACTTGTCCGATTTTGGCCTCGTTCCGCTAGGGCAGCGTTTCCGAAGATTTGTAGGATTTGCTATGTGACTGTGTTCTCGGCGCTGTTGCTGGCCGGGGTCTTGTCCGTGCTGGGGCTGGCCATAGGTGTGGCAGCCGGGACCCGGCTGTCGCCGAAAGCCGCTCATCGCAGGCAGCGGGTCAGCACCGAGTGGACCGGGATAACGGTCGCGCAAATGCTGCAACGCATCGTCGCGCTGATGCCGCTCGGGGTGGCGGTCGTCGATTCTCACCGCGACGTCGTCTACCTCAACGATCGGGCCAGGGAGCTGGGCCTGGTGCGCGACCGCCAGCTCGACGACCAGGCGTGGGAAGCGGCGCAGCAGGCGCTCGGCGGCGTCGACGTGGAGTTCGACCTGCGGCCGGCCAAACGGGCGGCCGGCCGGTCCGGCCTGTCCGTGCACGGCCAGGCGCGGTTGCTCAGCGAGGAAGACCGGCGGTTCGCCGTGGTGTTCGCCCACGATCAGTCCGACTACGCGCGCATGGAGGCGACCAGGCGCGACTTTGTGGCCAACGTCAGCCACGAGCTCAAGACCCCGGTGGGCGCCATGGCCCTGCTCGCCGAGGCGCTGTTGGCGTCCTCGGACGACTCCGAAACCGTTCGCCGGTTTGCCGAGCGGGTGCTCGTCGAAGCCAACCGGCTGGGGGACATGGTCGCCGAGCTGATCGAGCTGTCCCGGCTGCAGGGTGCCGAACGGTTGCCCAACGTGACCGAGGTCGACGTGGATACCGTTGTGTCCGAGGCGATTTCACGGCACAAGGTGGCCGCCGACAACGCCCAGATCGAGGTTCGCACCGACGCGCCCAGCGGCCTCCGGGTGCTGGGCGACGAGACGCTTCTGGTCACCGCGCTGGCCAACCTGGTGTCCAACGCGATCGCCTATTCGCCACCCGGTTCACCGGTCTCGATCAGCCGCCGCCGCCGTGGCGACAACATCGAGATCGCCGTGACCGACCGGGGCATCGGGATCGCGCTGGAGGATCAGGAGCGGGTCTTCGAGCGGTTCTTCCGGGGGGACAAGGCACGCTCGCGCGCCACCGGCGGCAGCGGGCTGGGCCTGGCCATCGTCAAACATGTCGCGGCCAATCACAACGGCAGCATCGGGGTGTGGAGCAAGCCGGGCACCGGTTCCACGTTCACGCTGTCGATTCCGGCCTATAAGGACAACGACGAAGAACCCGAGCAACCGCAGGGTCGCGACGTGCGGCCCAACAGGTTACAACGAGAGGAAGAACTGAGTAGATGACCCGCGCGTACGACAATGCAGAGCAAAGCGATGAGGAGTCGCGCTGATGACCAGTGTGCTGATCGTGGAGGACGAGGAGTCGCTGGCCGATCCGCTGGCATTCCTGTTGCGCAAGGAGGGCTTCGAGGCCACCGTCGTGACGGATGGACAGGCCGCACTGGCCGAGTTCGACCGTGGCGGCGCCGACATCGTGCTGCTCGACTTGATGCTGCCCGGCATGTCGGGGACCGACGTGTGCAAGCAGCTGCGTGCTCGTTCCAGCGTGCCGGTGATCATGGTGACCGCGCGGGACAGCGAGATCGACAAGGTCGTCGGGCTGGAACTCGGCGCCGACGACTACGTGACCAAGCCGTATTCGGCGCGCGAGTTGATCGCCCGGATTCGCGCGGTGCTCCGCCGCGGCGGTGACGACGACTCCGAGATCAGCGACGGTGTGCTCGAGTCCGGGCCGGTGCGGATGGACGTCGAGCGCCACGTCGTCTCGGTCAACGGTGACACGATCACGCTGCCGCTCAAGGAGTTTGACCTGCTCGAGTACCTGATGCGCAACAGCGGGCGGGTGCTGACCCGCGGGCAGTTGATCGATCGGGTGTGGGGCGCCGACTACGTCGGCGACACCAAGACGCTCGACGTCCACGTCAAGCGTCTGCGGTCCAAGATCGAAGCCGACCCGGCCAACCCGGTCCACCTGGTCACCGTGCGGGGACTGGGCTACAAGCTGGAGGGCTAGACCCTGGGGATGAGTGGTCCGCGGCTGGTTGGTTCGTTCGTCGTGATGGTCACGTCCGTCTGGCCGACCAACCGGTAATGCAGACGGCGCCGGGCGTCGTCGTCGATTGTGACGGTGAAGACGTACGTCCCCAGCTTCTCCAACTGAAGCACGGGCATATTGACCGCGAACGCCACCGACTGGGTTTCGCCGTCCTCAACATCGCGCCGTCGGCCAACGTTGAATCGAAAATGCGCCCGGAACGGTTCCCGCTCGCCGAATCCCTTGTCGACCTCGACCGGATGGCCGTCCTCGTCCGCCAGGTCGACGGTGACGGTGTGCTCTTCGTTGGTAGCGGTCCACGGGACCTCGGCGATGATTCCGAGGGCCAACGAAACCGTGAAGGGCCCTGAGCGTCCCGCCGGAATGACCGCCCGGTCTACGCCGCCGCCCATGACGTACAACAAGTTGTTCTGCGCCTCGGCGTGGTTGCACAGAATTGTCGTTAACTCCATCGGTTGCTCCCGCAGACGACAGTTGCTAGCTGGGCGGTCACACCATATCCGATCTGGCGGGGAAGCGGGATTATCGCGCCGCCCTGGCGCCCTCGCGCTGACCCTTCTTTTTCGCACGGGTCGAGCAGCAATGCGACATTTCGCAATGGAACTGGTCACTGCATTCATGCGAACAATAAATTGAAGCGGCCGGAAGCCAGTCCGGGTCGGACAAGTCGCGCGGTCGGTCGTTGGGATCGAACGTGTGGCCGCAATGCACGCAGGTCCTGACCTTGGTAGCCATGTCGTCAGGGTACGCGCGGGGGCCCTCAATCGCTGCCCGTTTCCGCATTTCGCAGAAATGCCAAGTGCGCAATTCAACCGGAAATCGCCGGCGCCAGCGAATTAGTTTTTCAAACTAACTCGGTCGTCGGCGGATGTCGATCGCGGCGCGGTTCGACACGACCGTCGCGGCGATCACGATGAATTCGACGGCGCGGCAGGCCAATAGGCGCCGGGCCGGCATCCGGCAGCGAAATGTCCTGCGGCGCAGGCCGTTCCAGGCCCGTGATGCCGGCCGGCGGCGGCGAGTGGCCCAAGGCGGCTTTCGGCGAGCGGTGTGGTCACGGCCCGGGCGGCGACGTGGCCCCGAACACGTCGGCGCAGCCGAAGGAATTAATTCGGCAGCCATGACGTTCGGGGTAGCCGTGGCGCGCGACGAAATGCTCGAACGGGTGAACTGTCTTAGCATCAGCCCATTGGTCGACCGTGATCGGGGGGAACGGTGTTGACGCTTCTCAAGCGGGCATGGGTTCCCGTGGTCGTGGTGGTGGCGGTGATCATCGGCGGCGTCGCGGTGGACCGCCTCAACGGCGTTTTCCCGGGACCCGGCCTGCCCAAGCCCGATCCGCGGGACGCGACCCCGCCCTACGCCGCCAAGACCGCCGTCTACGAAATCCTGGGGCCAGCCGGGACCACCGGCGTCGTCAACTGGATGGATGCCGACGCGCAACCGCAGAAGGCCAACTTCACCACGTTGCCGTGGTCGACGACGATCGTCGCCCAGATGCCCGGCATCTTCGCCTACGTCGTCGCGCAAGGTGACAGCCCCTCCATCGGCTGCCGGATCACGGTCGACGGCAAGTTGGTCGATCAACGGCAAGCCGAGACGCGCAATGCGCAGGTCTCCTGCCTGGACAAGTCCGCATGACCGACAACACCAGCGACACCGACGAAATACCCGTCGCACAACCCACCGAAGTCGAGCACAAGCCGCGTATCGCCCGCGCCGTCCGCGTCCTGGCGCTGCCGATCGTCTTCTGCTGGGTGCTGATCGCGGTCGGCGTCAACGTCTTCGTCCCACAGTTGGAGAAGGTTGCCGAGGAGATCTCCGTTCCGCTCTCGCCGTCCGACGCACCGTCGGTCACCGGGATGAAGCACATCGGCGAGAAGTTCAAGGAGTACGACTCCGACAACCTCGTCCTGGTCACCCTGGTCGGTGATAAACCGCTCGGCCCGGACGCGCACCGGTTCTACGACGACCTAGTCAAAAAGATCCAGGCCGACCACGAACACGTCGAGCACGCGCTGAACTTCTGGGGACAGCGCTTCACGTCCTCAGGTGTGGAGAGCTACGACCATAAGGCCGCCTACGTCCAGGTCAACCTCAAAGGCGATCAGGGAGGGGCGGTCGGCGACGAATCCGTTGCCGCGGTGCGCAAGATCGTCGCGGACTCCACGCCGCCCGCCGGCGTCAAGGCCTACGTCGCGGGCCAGGGAGCGCTGACCGCCGACGTGATCGTTGTCGGTGACAAGAGCCTGGCCAAAATCACCATCATCACGGTCGTCATCATCGCGATCATGCTGATGTTCGTTTACCGGTCCATCGGCACCGTGTTGCTGACCATGTTCATCCTCTTCATTGGGCTGCTGTCCGGCCGCGGCGTGGTGTCGCTGCTGGGCGAAACCGGCGTCATGGGGTTGTCGACCTTCGCCGTGAACCTGCTGACCTCACTCGCGATCGCGGCGGGTACCGATTACGCGATTTTCATGGTGGGCCGCTACCAGGAGGGCCGTGAACGCGGTCTGGACCGGGAAGCCGCCTATTACGACACCTTCGCCGGTGTCAGCAAGGTGGTCCTGGGCTCGGGTCTGACCATTGTTGGGGCGCTGGCCTGCTTGAAGTTCACCCGGCTGCCTTACTTCAGTTCGCTGGCGTTCCCGTGCGCGATCGGTCTGCTGGTGGTGGTGGCGGCCGGGGTCACGCTGACGCCCGCTCTCATCGCAGTCGCCAGTGGCTTCGGTCTTCTGGACCCCAAGCGCAAGTTCAACTACACCCGGTGGCGCCGCCTGGCGACGGCCATCGTGCGCTGGCCGGCGCCCATCCTCGCCATTTCCGTCATCCTTGCGATCGTTGGCGCCCTTGGTCTCGCCGGCTTCACCCCGCGCTACAACGACCTCTACTACCTGCCGCATAGCGCCGCCTCGGTCCAGGCCTACGACGCGGCCGACCGGCACTTCACCCAGGCCCGTCTCAACCCGGACCTGCTGATGATCGAATCGGACCACGATCTGCGCAATCCCCGAGACATGCTGGTGCTGGACAAGGTTGCCGGTGCCATCTTCCGGGTGCCGGGCATCGAACGGGTGCAGAGCATCACCCGACCGCTCGGCCCACCGATCGAAGACGGGTCAATTCCGTTCCAGCTCAGCGTGCAAACCGCGCCGATCCGTGACAACCTCAACTACCTGAGAGACCGCGTCGGCGACATCAAGAAGATCACCGGGTTCCTCGACACCCAGATCTCCCTGCTGGAACGCCAGTACGCGATCACCCAGAAGCTCGCCAACGCGACGGACGACAGCGCAAAAACCACGGCGGAGACCGCCGCCATCACCGACGAAATTCGCGACCACATCGCCGATTTCGACGACTTCTGGCGACCGATCCGCAGCTACTTCTACTGGGAGAGGCACTGCTACGACATCCCGATGTGCTGGTCGCTGCGTAGCCTGTTCGACGCCTTGGACGGGTTTGATCAGCTCGCCGAGAAGTTCCACGCCCTCACCAGCGATCTCACCAACACGGCCGCGGCCACGCGCGAATTGTTGGCGATCATTCCGGAGAACATCGCCGTGTCGAAGGCGATCCGGGATACGACGCTGACCATTTACAGCTCGTTCGACAGTCTGATCGACCAGTTCGACCGGCTCACCGACACCAATGCTGTGATGGGTAAGTCGTTCAACGACGCTCGGGTGGAGAGCCTGTTTTACCTGCCGCCGGAGATCTTCCAGAACTCCGATTTCCAGTTCGGGTTGAGCCTGATGGTGTCGCCCGACGGAAAGGCCGCGCGCTTCATCATCACTCACTCCCTGGACCCGGCAACCGCGGAAGGCATCAAGTCCGTCGAGCAAGAGCGCAACGCGGCCAAGGAGGCGCTGAAGCTCACCTCGCTGGAGAACGCCGACATCTACCTCGGCGGCACCGCCGCGACATTCAACGACATCGCCACCGGCGCCTGGTATGACCTGCTGATCGCCGCGGTGGCGTCGATCGTGCTGATCTTCATCATCATGGTGATCGTCACCCGCGCTCTGGTCGCGGCGGGCGTCATCGTCGGCACGATCGTGCTGTCGCTGGGAGCGGCGTTCGGATTCTCGACGCTGATCTGGCAGCATCTGGGCCACTTCCAGTTGCACTGGGTGGCAACGGAATTCGCGCTGATCGTGCTCTTGGCGGTGGGGTCTGATTACAACCTGATGCTGGTGTCGCGGATCGAGGAGGAGATCGGGGCCGGCCTGAACACCGGACTCATCCGCGGCGTCGGCGTGACGGGCCCGGTGGTGTCCGCGGCCGGTGTGGTGTTCGCCGTGACCATGGCCGCGATGCTCTCCAGCGATCTGCGGGCGATCGGTCAGTTCGGTACGACGATCGGTATCGGTCTGATGTTCGACACCTTCGTCGTTCGGACGCTGATCACGCCGTCGATCATGACGCTGATGGGCCGCTGGTTCTGGTGGCCGAAGCGGGTCCGGGTCCGCCCGGCCAGCCAGATGCTTCGGTCCGTCGGGCCGCGCCCGCTGGTTCGTGCGCTGCTGCACCAGCCGCGGCACGCGGCCGCGCCGGATCCGCAGACGTAACCGCCTAGCTTCCCGGGCATTTCGCGGCGGCCGCCTGCGGCCTGATTGTCACGCGCCGTTTACGACATTTGCTGGTACTCGACCGCCAGGCACGTTATTCTATCGCCGTTGAAAAATTATTCTATGGCTGTTGAAAATCGGGCCCACCCGCCGCGGAGAGGACTGCCGACATGGACTTTGCGTCGCTGCCTCCGGAGATCAACTCCGGGCTGATGTACTCCGGGCCCGGGGCGGGGCCGATGCTCGCGGCCGCGGCGGGTTGGGAAGCGTTGGCCGCGCAGCTGGAATCCACCGCGGCCGGCTACGCGACCGAGCTGGCGGGTCTGACCGGCCAGGCATGGTCCGGCCCGTCGTCGCTGCTGATGACGGCGGCGGCCACACCCTACGTGCAGTGGCTGTCCAGCGCCGCCGCGCAGGCCGCGCAGACCGGCGTGCAGGCCTACGCGGCGGGCGCCGCGTACGAGGCGGCGTTTGCGATGACCGTGCCGCCGCCGGTGATCGCTGCCAACCGGGCGCAATTGCTGGCGCTGATCGCGACCAACTTCTTCGGTCAGAACACCCCGGCGATCGCGGCCACCGAGGCTCAATACCTGCAGATGTGGGTCGAAGACGCCAGCGCGATGTACGGCTATTCCGCCGCCTGCGAGATCGCCAGCAGGCTGACCCCGTTCGACGAGCCGCCGCGGACCACGAACCCGGCCGGGCAGGGCGCCCAGGCCCAGACGCTGGCGGCGCAGGCCACCGGCAACGCCACCCGGCAGCTGGCTTCGGCCAATGCCACGATGCACACCGCCACCGCCGCCACGCCCGTCGCGCCAGGCGAAACGGTCACCGCCCCACCGGGCAGCACCATCGCCATCGGCACCAACACGGGCATGTACCTCAACAGCGGCTCGATCACCATCACGGGCTCCGGCACCAACCTCATCAGCTTCGGATCCGTTATCGTCAACCCCGGCAGCACAATTCACACGCTGATCGACTGTTCCGAGGGTGGTGTTCTGGTCCCTGGCGGCGTCGACGTCACCGCCGGGTCCAGCCCGCTCGTCCTGACCCCGGGATCGTTCCAGGAGGTCCTGGTCACCCTCGTCAACGGCTCCGCCACACTCCCCGTCGTCGGGGCGGAACAGGTCGCGGTCCAGACCATCGGCAACACGGCCACCGCCATCGCCGGCCCCGCGGGCGCGTCCATCACCAACGTCTTCGGCACCGTCAGCATCGCCACGGTCACGCCGATACCCAGCCCGACCGGCGCATTGGGGGCTCCGCTGGCCGCGCCGGGACTCGCGGGTACCGCCGGGATTGAGCCCCAGCTCGACGTGGATGGGCTATTGGATTGGGCCCAAACGCTTTCCGGCGCCGGATGAGGGACATGCCGACAGACCCAAACGCGCGGCCCGCATGGCCGTTTCACCCGGCGTGCGGGGTCGGTGCCCCGTCCGCCGGGATGGGTGACGCGGATTCACTCGGTCCGCTGTCGGTGCCCGCGGCCTGGACGACGAACGCCCCGGAGGCGAGGGCGGCTCCGCGTGCTCTACCGGACGCCCGCGTCGACGCCGCCCGGCCCGGGCGTACGTTTCGGCCGGCGTTGATGGCGACGATCACCGGGCACCCATCACCTCGTCGGCCACGCCCAGCGCCAGCGCCATGATCGACACCTGCGGGTTGACCTCCGGGCAGCTCGGCAGGATCGAGGCGTCGGCCACCCACACGCCGTCCACGCCGCGCAACCGCCCCGCCTCGTCGACCGGGCACAACTGATCGTCGGCGCCCGCGGCGGCCGTGCCGGTCGGGTGGAAGGCGGCCAGGTGCAGGCTTCGGGGATCGCTGCGCCGCAACGCATCCCGCAGGGCGGGCAGCGACGTCACCGTCATCGCGCCGGGCAGACCGGTGAGCACCTCGGTCGCGCCGGCGGCGAACAACAGCCGGCCCATCGCCTCGATCGCCACCACGAGCTTGCCGACGTCGGTGGGGGCGATGTTGTAGCGCACCAGCGTCTCACCGCGCACCGTGGACACCGACCCGACACCGCGGTCGGCCACCATGGCGCCGAACGTGGCCACCCGGGGCGCGGCGTCCAGCCAGCCGAGCAGCTCGGCGCCGTAGCCGGGATACACCATCGAACCCATTCCGGGCGGGGTGGACGTGGCCTCGATCAGCACGCCGTGCGACTCGTGCAGCTCGTGTACCGCGGCGCTTTGCAGCACCCCGTGCCAGGCGACGACGTCGTCCTCGAAGCGCCCCGCGAGCATCGTCGCGGGATGCAGCGCCAGGTTGCGGCCGAGTCGCGGGTGCGAGCCGAAAGCGCTGCGCCGCAACAATCCCGGCGTCTCGGTGGCGCCGGCCGCCACGATGACGGTGTCGGCCAGGACGTCCAGTGCCGTGCCGTCGGGCCGGCGGGCCCGCACGCCGCGGGCGCGCCCGCGGCGGTGCAGCACCCGCTCGACGCGGGCCTCGGAGATGATCCGCGCGCCCGCCGCGCACGCCTGCGGCAGCGCGTTGAGGTGCACGCCGAACTTGGCGTTACGCGGGCACCCGATCGCGCACTGGCAGCACCCTTCGCAGCCCGGTGCGTTGCGCGGAATGGGCGCCGCCCGCCAGCCCAGCGTGGTGGCGGCGTCCAGCAGCAGCCGGCCGTTGCGGCCCATGATCTCCAGCGGCACCGGGGCGACCTGCAGCGTGCGCTCGACGTCGTCGAGGCGCTCGCCCAGCCGGTCGGGATCGGCCAGGGTGAGCCCGAAGTCGTCGCGCCAGCGCCGCTGCACCGCCGGCGGCGGGCGGTAGCAGGTGCCGGAATTCACCACCGTGGTGCCGCCGACCGCCCGGCCGATGGGCAGCACCACCGACGGGCGCCCCAGGGCGACGGTGGCGCCGGCCCCGCGGTACAGCCCGGCATAGCGATCGATCGGATGGGTGGTCCGGAATTCCCCGACGGTCCAGCGGCGTCCCTCCTCGAGGACGACGACGTCCAGTCCGGCCCGCGCCAGGGTGCGGGCCACCATCGCGCCGCCGGCTCCGGACCCCACGATCACCGCGTCGGCGGTGACGACGGAGCGGCTCTCGGCCGACGAGGCGATGTTCAACGCCGCATCCGGCCGGGCCGTCCCGTGCTGGCTCGCGTGCGAAAGAAGCTCGGGCGCATAGGTTTCCGCGCCGTTGGCCAGCAACGCGATCGCCTTCAATGCCTCGACGGCCGCGCCGGCGTCCGGACTGAGCGCGGCGACCCGGCGCAGCACCTGCTCGCGTCGGTCGGGGCCGAGCCGCGACATCGACCGGCCGGTGGTGACGTAGCTGGCCGCGGCCAGCGTGAGCAGCCCGGCACGCGCCGCCACCCGTGACGTCGTCGGCAGCTGCCGCAGGTAGCGCTCGACGCGCTGCGTCAGCTCGGAGGCCGCCGGGCCGCCGAGTTCCTCGGGCAGCAGCGCGGTGCCGAACGAGCCGACCAGGCTCATATCAGCCGCGCGAGGCGGCGGCCCAGCTTGATGAAGAACGGGTAGGTGGCGAAGATGGCGCCCGCCGCAGCGTGCAGGGGCCACTCCGCCTTGGCGGTGTCCACGCGGAAAATGCCGCTGTTCCACATGAAGTCGCGGCCGTTGCGGGCGCGGAAGGGGCGCCACAGCACCCCGAGGCCGGGCACGTTGTTGTAGAGCCCGAATGACCCGCCGAAGAAGACGCCCAGGGTGGCGGCCTCCGCAACGTCGCGCTGGTCGGCGGGCAGCCGCCGCTCGATGAGCACGCCGGAGGCGAACAGCAGTGGTGGGTCGAGCAGAAAGCTCATGTCGGGATCCTTTCGTTGACATCCGGTGCCGCATCGCCGCGCAGGCCCACCTCGGCGTGCCCGGTGCCCAGTACCGACCATTGCCGGTCGTCGATCTCGATGTGGACGTCGGCTTGTTCGGTGTTCGTGCACACCGCCCTGCCGCCGTCGGGGTCGGTGTATTCCAGGCTCACGCACTTCTCCGCCGGCTGGTCGATCCGGATGAGCACCCGCCGACCGCCGATGCGTCCCTCCAGCTGCCAGTGCGCCACGCCGAGGGTGGTCCGCATCCGCAGTGACGGCAATGGACCTGCGGGCCAATCCCTTCCGTCGATGCGAAACCGGACGAACGCCAGCGGGGCCAGCCTGCGCAACCCCGGCTTGTGCGAGACGGCGCTGACCGCCTCCACCACATCGCCGTTGCCGAGGTCGGCGTGCACCCATCCCCAGCGCTTGGCGTTGCCGTGCCCGTAGATGTGGGCGACCCCGCCGCGCCACCCCTCGAGGCGCAAAGCGGTGTCGGCCACGGTGAGCGAGCCGGCGAAGTCGGCGGTGGGGGCGAGGACGACCTGGGCGCCCGGCAGCAGCTCGCGGTCCCAGGCCGCGCGGGGAAACGTCCACAGCGGTGCGCCCGTTTCGGCCCAGGACAGGTCCCAGGCGATTGAGCCGGCGCGCCCGGTCAGCTGTTTGTCGCCCACCCGCGCGCCCGCGGCGTCGAACCACCAGGGGCCGGACGGGGGCTGGGCGGGCGCGGGACCGAACCGCTCGGTGCGGGGCGGGCCGTCGGCGGGGAACCAGGTGGCCCAGCCGTGCGCGTAGGCGTCGCCCCGGAGCGGGGCGACCGTCTCGCAGTGCACCCACAGTCCGGCGCGGGTCCGGGGATCCGACAGCGTGGCGTACCAGACTTCCAGGCGGCCGGCCTTGCCGCGCCAGCGCGGCGCCGATGCCGATCGCGTGTCGTCGTCCATTGCTCACCTCCCGTGGGTTCGTCCACTATATTGGTTGAGCCAATGAACCAGTCAAGTCCGCTTCGTCCGGTGGATCGTCAGCGCGTCGACGAACAGGTCGCCGCGTCGATCGCCGATGCCATCCTCGACGGCGCGTTTCCGCCGGGCACGGCGTTGCCGCCCGAGCGCGAACTGGCCGAGCGGCTCGGCGTCAACCGCACGTCTCTGCGGCAGGGCCTGGCCAGGCTGCAACAGATGGGTCTGATCGAGGCCCGGCACGGCAGCGGCAACGTGGTCGCGGACCCGCAGGCGCTCACCCACCCCGCGGTGGTGGAGGCGCTGGTCCGCAAGCTAGGGCCCGAATTCCTGGTGGAGCTGTTCGAGATCCGGGCCGCCCTGGGCCCGCTGATCGGCCGCTCGGCCGCGCGGCACGGCGGCCCCGAGAACGCCGGGGCACTGCGCGACGCGCTGGCCGCGATGCGCGAGGCCGACGGTGCGCAGGCGCGCCAAGCCGCCGACCTGGCCTACTTCCGGGTGCTCATCCAGCAGAGCCGTAACCGGGCGCTGGTATTGCTGTATCGCTGGGTGGAGCACGCATTCGGCGGCCGGGAGCACGAGCTCACCGCCGCCTACGACGACGCCGCGCCCGTGGTGGCCGGGCTGAGCGCGATCACCGACGCGGTGCTGGCGGGCGACGAGGCGGGGGCCGCCGCGGCGGTCGAGGCGTACCTGCACGCCAGCGCGCAGCGAATGCTCTTGTCCTACAACAAGACTGGTGCTACTCGGCGAGCCGAGTCGCCGGATGCACCGCGATGAGCCCCAACTTGCCGCGGCGCTTGCACATCGCCGCCAGCTCCGCGTAGGCCTTGGCGCCGAGCAGCTCGGTGAGCTCGTCGGCCATGCTCTCCCACACCTGCTTGGCGCCGACGTGGGCGCCGGGGTCGCCGGTGCAGTACCAGTGCAGGTCGGCGCCGCCGGAACCCCAACCGCGGCGGTCGTATTCGGTGACCCAGGTCTTGAGTATCTCGGTCCCGTCGGGCCGGGTCACCCACTCCTGGCTGCGCCGGATCGGCAGCTGCCAGCAGACGTCGGGCTTCATGGTCAGCGGCGCGACGCCGAGCTTGAGGGCCTTGCTGTGCAGGGCGCATCCGACGCCGCCGGGGAAGCCGGGCCGGTTCAGGAAGATGCAGGCGTCCTTGTGTTTGCGCGTGCGGTACTGCGGCTGCCCGTCGTGCTCGTCGAGCTCCAGATACCCCTTGCGGCCCAAGCCCTTTTCGCGGAATTGCCAGTCCTCGTCGGTCAGCTGCTGCACGGCGTCGTCGAGCCGGGCGCGGTCGTCGTCGTCGGACAGGAACGCCCCGTGCGAGCAGCAGCCGTCGTCCGGGCGGCCCGCCACCGTGCCGTGGCAGGCGGGCGTGCCGAACACGCAAGTCCACCGCGACAGCAGCCAGGTGAGGTCGGCCGCGATCAGGTGCTCGGGGTTGTCCGGGTCATAGAACTCCACCCACTCACGGGCGAAGTCCAGTTCGACCTCGTGTCCCGGCTCAGGGTAGGAATTCGCCACGGCGTCCACGTTAGTCGACAAAACCGGCTCTTCGGCCCGCTGACACTCGGGGCCCGACGGATCAAGATCGGCAACGTCCCCAGCGGGCCGCAACGCGCGGCCCACCCGTATCCGACTAGGTTGTTTCCCGTGCGATTGGGCGTGCTCGACGTGGGCAGCAACACGGTTCACCTCTTGGTGGTTGATGCGCACCGTGGCGGGCATCCCACGCCCATGAGTTCGACGAAGGCCACGCTGCGATTGGCCGAGTCGATCGACAGCTCGGGCAAGATCACCAAGCGCGGCGCCGAGAAGCTGATCTCCACGATCGACGAGTTCGCCAAGATCGCGGACAGCTCCGGGTGCGCCGAGCTGATGGCGTTCGCCACCTCGGCGCTGCGCGACGCGGTGAACTCCGACGACGTGCTCGCCCGCGTCCGCAAGGAAACCGGCGTCGAGCTGGAGGCGCTCAGCGGGGTCGACGAGTCGCGGCTGACCTTCCTGGCGGTGCGCCGGTGGTACGGCTGGAGCGCGGGGCGGATCATCAACCTCGACATCGGCGGCGGCTCGCTCGAGATGTCCAGCGGCGTCGACGAGGAGCCCGAGGTGGCGCTGTCTTTGCCGCTGGGCGCCGGCCGGCTGACCCGCGAATGGCTACCCGACGACCCGCCCGGGCGGCGCAGGGTCGGGATGCTGCGGGACTGGCTGGACGCCGAGCTCGCCGAGGCCAGCGAGCAGGTGCTCGACGCCGGCGCGCCCGACCTGGCGGTGGCGACGTCGAAGACGTTTCGCTCGCTCGCGCGGCTGACGGGCGCGGCGCCGTCGGCTGCAGGACCGCGGGTGAAGAGGACGCTCACAGCAAACGGCCTCAGGCAACTCATATCTTTCATCTCTAGGATGACGACCGCTGACCGGGCAGAACTGGAAGGGGTGAGCGCCGAGCGCGCGCCACAGATCGTGGCGGGTGCGCTGGTGGCGGAGGCGAGTATGCGAGCGCTGTCGATCGAATCGGTGGATATCTGCCCGTGGGCGTTACGGGAAGGTCTCATCTTGCGCAAACTCGACAGCGAAGCCGACGGAACGCCCCTCATGAAGCGATCCGTGCGCGATGCTGGAGGGCAGGCAGGTGATCGGGACGGCAACCGATCGAGAGGCGACAAAGCATGACCGGACCACACTCCGAGACCGAGAGCCCCGGCACTCGGCCGATCTCGGTGGCCGAACTTCTGGCCAGGAACGGAACCATCGGCGCCCCCGCGGTCACGCGGCGCAGGCGCAGGCGGCGCGGCGATAGCGACGCGGTCACCGTCGCCGAGCTGACCGGTGAGATCCCGATCATCCGTGACGACGACGAGGACCCGCGCACGGCCGAACGGCCGGCCGCCGAGGAAACCGAGGCCGAGCAGCAAACCGAAGACAAGCCCGCGGCCGCGTACTGGTCGCAGCCCGAGCCGCGTTGGCCCAAGTCGCCGTCTCAGCCCAAGAAGGCCTCCGGCCCCGAGCGCAGCGCGTACCCGCGCCCGATGAGCCACGGCGAGGCGGGGGAGACCAACGGCATCGGGCAATCGGGCGCCGAGGACATGAATCCCGATCCGCTGGACCACTACACCGATCTGCCGGTGGACGTGATGGATTCGGAGGTCCGCGACGCCGAGCCCGCGCTGGAGGATTCCGCCTATGTGCGCTCCTACCTGCAGACCGAGGCCGACGAGGACGAAGAGGACGCGGAGGACCCGTTCGCCGCCGGTTTGTTGCCGCACGAGGAGCGCGACGAGGACCCCCCCGACGGCGCGACCGAGGGGGTGGCCACGGCGACCGACGCCCACGCGGGCCCGGGCAGGTTCGAGGCGTTGTGGCGCGGCAGCCTGGTCGTCTTCCAGTCGATCCTCGCCGTGGCCTTCGGCGCCGGCCTGTTCGTCGCCTTCGACGAGCTGTGGCGCTGGAACAGCATCGTGGCGCTGGTGCTCTCGGTGCTGGTGATCCTCGGCCTGGTCGTCGGCGTCCGGGTGGTGCGCAAGACCGAGGACATCGCGAGCACATTGATCGCGGTCGCGGTGGGGGCGCTGATCACCCTGGGCCCGTTGGCGCTGTCGTTGCAGTCGGGCTAGGCGGACCGGGGACCACACAGACCGTTGCGCCCAGCTATCAAAGTCGGACTCTCAACGGCTTCGGTGTACCCATTGCGGGCCGAGGCCGCGTTCGAGTACGCCGCGCGGCTCGGGTACGACGGCGTCGAGCTGATGGTGTGGGCCGAGTCGGTCAGCCAGGACATCGACGCCATCGAAAAGCTGTCCCGGCGCTATCGCGTCCCGGTGCTGTCCGTGCACGCGCCCTGCCTGCTGATCTCGCAGCGGGTCTGGGGCGCCAACCCGATCCCCAAGCTGGACCGCAGCGTGCGGGCCGCCGAACAACTCGGCGCGCAGACCGTCGTCGTGCATCCGCCTTTTCGCTGGCAGCGGCGCTACGCCGAGGGGTTCAGCGACCAGGTCGCCGAGCTGGAAGCCTCGAGTGACGTGCTGATCGCGGTGGAGAACATGTTCCCGTTCCGGGCGGACCGGTTCTTCGGCTCGGGCCAATCGCTGGAGCGGATGCGCAGGCGGGGCGGCGGCCCCGGCCCGGCGATCTCGGCGTTCGCACCCTCCTACGACCCGCTGGACGGCAACCACGCCCACTACACGCTGGACTTGTCCCACACCGCGACCGCGGGCAGCGACTCGCTGGACATGGCGCAGCGGATGGGCGGCGGATTGGTGCACCTGCACCTGTGCGACGGCAGCGGCCTGCCCGCCGACGAGCACCTGGTGCCCGGGCGCGGCACCCAGCCCACCGCCGAGGTGTGCCAGATGCTGGCCGGCAGCCACTTCGCCGGCCACGTCATCCTGGAAGTTTCCACGTCCAGCGCGCGTTCAGCCAATGAGCGCGAGAGCATGCTCGCCGAATCGCTGCAGTTCGCCCGCACGCACCTGCTGCGCTGACAGACCCAGGAGACCATGAACGCGTTATTCACCACCGCGATGGCATTGCGGGAGGTCGGCCCCGGCGTCTTCGAGGGCGAGCTCGACAAGCACTGGACCATCGGTCCCAAGGTGCACGGCGGCGCCATGCTGGCGCTCTGCGCCAATGCCGCCCGCACCGCCTGCGGTGGGCCGTCGAGCGAGTTCGAACCGGTTCAGCAGCCGGTCGCGGTGTCGGCGAGCTTCCTGTGGGCCCCGGATCCGGGGCCGATGCACCTGGTGACGTCGATCCGCAAGCGCGGCCGCCGCATCAGCGTCGTCGACGTCGAGCTCACCCAGGGTGATCGGACCGCCGTGCACGCCGTAGTCAACCTCGGCGAGCCCGAACACTTTCCGCCCGACGGTGACGCCAAGCCCCTGCTGTCGGCCAACCCGGTGGTGGACCTGATGGCGCCCGAGCCGCCCGACGACATCGCCCCGATCGGGCCGGGCCACCCGCTGGCCGGCCTGGTGCACCTCGGCGAGGGCTGCGACGTCCGACCGGTGCTGTCGACGCTGGGTCCGACGGCCGACGGGGGCCCGCCGGTGATCCAGATGTGGGCGCGCCCCCGCGACGTCGCCCCGGACGCCCTGTTCGCGCTGATGTGCGGGGATCTGTCGGCGCCGGTGACCTTCGCCGTGGAACGCACCGGCTGGGCGCCCACCGTCCAACTGACCGCCTTCCTGCGCGGGCTGCCCGCCGACGGGTGGCTGCGAATCATCGCGACCTGCACGGAGATCGGGCACGACTGGTTCGACGAGGACCACACCGTCGTCGACAGCCTGGGCCGCCTCGTGGTGCAAGCCCGTCAACTGGCGCTGGTCCCTGCCGCTGGTTAGACGCCGGTGTCTGCGATGCTGTCGGGCATGGCAAGAATCGCGATCATCGGTGGCGGCAGCATCGGGGAGGCACTGCTGTCGGGTCTGCTGCGCGCGGGCCGGCAGGTCAAAGACCTGGTGGTGGCCGAACGCGTGCCCGAGCGCGCCCAGTACCTGGCCGACACCTATTCGGTGTTGATCACCTCGGTGGCCGACGCGGCGGAGAACGCGTCCTTCGTGGTGGTCGCGGTGAAGCCCACCGACGTGGAGCCGGTGCTGGCGGAGCTGACCCGGGCGGCGGCGGCGTCCGAGAGCGACACCGCCGAGCAGGTGTTCGTCACCGTCGCGGCGGGCATCGGCATCTCGTATTTCGAATCGAAGCTGCCCGCCGGGACGCCGGTGGTCCGGGCGATGCCCAACGCGGCGGCGCTCGTCGGCGCGGGGGTGACCGCGCTGGCCACGGGCCGGTTCGTCACCGCCCCGCAACTCGAGGGGGTATCGGCCCTGTTCGACTCCGTCGGTGGCGTGCTGACCGTGCCCGAGGCCCAGATGGACGCCGTGACCGCGCTGTCGGGGTCAGGCCCGGCCTACTTCTTCTTGATGGTCGAGGCGCTGATCGACGCCGGGGTGGCCGCCGGGCTGAGCCGGGAGGTGGCCACCGACCTGACGGCGCAGACGATGGCCGGATCCGCGGCGATGCTGCTGGAACGGATGGACGCCGACAGGCGGCCGGGGGAGGGCGAGACCCCGGGGCTGCGCGTGGACGCCACGGCGACGCAGCTGCGGGCGACCATCACCTCACCCGGCGGCACGACCGCCGCGGGGCTGCGGGAACTGGAACGGGGCGGCCTGCGGACGGCCGTCGACGCGGCCGTTCAGGCCGCCAAAACGCGCTCTGAGCAGCTAAGAATTACATCGGAGTAATCCAAGAAATTTGAACTGATTGTCCCCCACCAGTACCAGTAACCCCATTAGTCCCGCTATTCTCCTCTTTGTATGCACGTGTGGGTGCCAGCGGAGGGGAAGCCGCTGGCATTGCGGGTGCCTGACACGATTGGGTTGCGATGACGTCTACGAACGGGCCATCGGCGCGCGATTCTGCTGGTAAGCGGGACACCGGTTCCGGCGAGGGCCAGCAGGGCAGGACACAATTCTTGACCGTCGCCGAAGTGGCCGCGTTGATGCGGGTCTCCAAGATGACGGTGTACCGGCTGGTGCACAACGGCGAGCTGCCCGCGGTCCGGGTCGGGCGGTCTTTCCGGGTACACGCCAAGGCGGTGCACGACATGCTGGAGACGTCTTACTTCGACGCGGGCTGACCCGAAACCGCACTTCGCTCTTCGCTCGGTGGTCGCCGACGCCGTTTGGTGTTCGGTGCGTCCCGCCGGGTAAAGTGTCCGGGTCAATCCTGCAAACAGGTCACGGGTCAGATAGCGGAGTTCATGGGTTCAGTAATCAAGAAGCGGCGCAAGCGCATGTCGAAGAAGAAGCACCGCAAGTTGTTGCGCCGCACTCGGGTGCAGCGCAGAAAACTCGGCAAGTAGGCCCGCCCGCGGCATCCGCTGCGGTCTCTGCCGAGTCGATAGGCTGTTTGGGTGGATCAGTCGAGTGGGGATGGCGCCGGAACCGGCGACACCGCGAGCAACACGGTGCACTACCCCAAGGTGGTGCTGGTCACCGGTGCGTGCCGGTTCCTGGGCGGCTACCTGACGGCCCGGCTCGCGCAGAACCCGATGATCAACGCGGTCATCGCCGTGGACGCGATCGCGCCCAGCAAGGACATGCTCCGCCGGATGGGGCGCGCGGAGTTCGTCCGCGCCGACATCCGTAACCCGTTCATCGCCAAAGTGATTCGCAACGGCGAGGTGGACACCGTGGTGCACGCGGCCGCGGCGTCGTACGCCCCGCGGTCCGGGGGCACCGCGGCGTTGAAGGAAATCAACGTGATGGGTGCGATGCAGCTGTTCGCCGCCTGTCAGAAGGCGCCCTCGGTGCGGCGCGTGGTGCTCAAGTCGACGTCTGAGGTGTATGGGTCCAGCGCGCACGATCCGGTGATGTTCACCGAGGACAGCACGAGCCGCCGGCCCTTGCGCGGCGGTTTCGCGAAGGACAGCCTGGACATCGAGGCCTATGCCCGCGGACTGGGCCGCCGTCGGCCCGATATCGCGGTGACGATCCTGCGGCTGGCCAACATGATCGGACCCGCTATGGACACCACGCTGTCGCGGTACCTGGCCGGGCCGTTGGTGCCGACGATGTTCGGCCGCGACGCGCGGCTGCAGTTGCTCCACGAGCAGGATGCGCTGGGCGCGCTGGATCGCGCGGCGATGGCCGGCAAGGCCGGCACGTTCAACATCGGCGCCGACGGCATCATCATGCTGTCGCAAGCGATCCGCCGGGCCGGCCGGATTCCGTTGCCAGTGCCCGGTTTTGGCGTGTGGGCGCTCGATTCGTTGAGACGGGCTAACCGTTACAACGAGATCAGCCGCGATCAGTTCGCCTACCTGAGTTACGGCCGCGTCATGGACACCACCCGGATGCGGACGGAGCTGGGCTATCAGCCGAAATGGACGACCGCCGAGGCCTTCGACGACTACGTTCGCGGCCGCGGCATGACTCCCATTATCGATCCGCATCGGGTACGCTCCTTGGAAGGTCGCGCCATATCCCTAGCTCAGCGCTGGGGCAGCCGAAATCCAATTCCGTGGGGTGGGGTCAGGTAGGAATCGTGGCGGGTGAAAGCAGAGCGAATGTTATTCCGCTGCATACGAATCGGGGTCGGGTAGCAGCACGCCGGAGAGCCGATCAGCGCGCGGAGTCCGCCCGCCAGCATCCCTCCTTGCTCTCGGATCCGAATGGTCGGGCGTCGGCCGAGCAGATCGCCGCCGTCGTTCGCGAGATCGATGAGCATCGGCGTGCGGCCGGCGCCGGCTCGTCGGAGGTGCCGCTCAACGACTTCGCCCAGCGCGTGGCCGCAGTGGCCGGGTTCATGCGCCAGCGGCTCACCGGCGACTACACCGTCGACGAGTTCGGTTTCGATCCGCACTTCAACAGCGCGATCGTGCGGCCGTTGCTGAGGTTCTTCTTCCGGTCGTGGTTCCGGGTGGAGGTCAGTGGTGTCGAAAACCTGCCCAGCGAGGGCGCCGCACTGGTGGTGGCCAATCACGCCGGGGTCTTGCCGTTCGACGGGTTGATGCTGTCGGTCGCCGTCCACGACGAGCACCCCGCGCAGCGCGACCTGCGGCTGCTCGCCGCCGACATGGTGTTCGACCTGCCCGTCGTGGGTGAAGCCGCCCGCAAGGCCGGCCACACCATGGCCTGCACCACGGACGCGCACCGGCTGCTCGCCGCCGGCGAACTGACCGCCGTGTTCCCCGAGGGCTACAAGGGGTTGGGTAAGCGCTTCGAGGACCGTTACCGGTTGCAGCGGTTCGGCCGCGGCGGATTCGTCACCGCGGCGCTGCGCACCAAGGCGCCGATCATCCCGTGCTCGATCATCGGCTCGGAAGAGATCTACCCGATGCTGACCGACGTGAAGCTGCTGGCGCGGCTCTTCGGGCTGCCCTACTTCCCGATCACGCCGCTGTTCCCGCTGGCCGGGCCGGCGGGCCTGGTGCCGCTGCCGTCGAAGTGGCGCATCGCGTTCGGCGAGCCGATCTACACCAACGACTACGCCGCGTCCGACGCCGAGGACCCGATGGTCACCTTCGAGTTGACCGATCAGGTGCGCGAGACCATCCAGCAGACGCTGTACCGGTTGCTCGCCGGCCGTCGCAACATCTTCTTCGGCTGACGCTTTTCGTTTACCGGCCCCGCCCGGTTCGCTATCCGGCTTGGTGCCGACGCGAAAACGCCCCGGAGCCAATGGCTTCCGGGGCGTTTTTCGGGCGAATTACTTGACCATCGTGAACTGGCAGACGTTGGTGTAGCCGTCGCGGAACAGGTCCGAGCAGCCGCGCAAGTACTTCAGGTAGATGTCGTAGGTCTCCTGCCCCTTCAGCGCGATCGCCTCTTCCTTGTGCGCCTCGAGCGCGTCGCCCCAGGCGGTCAGCGTCGGGACGTAGTTCTTGCCGATGAAGTGGTGGCGCTCGATCTTGAAACCGGCGTCGGTCGCGTACTTGTCGACCAGGTCGACCTGAGGCAGCTTCCCGCCCGGGTAGATCTCCTTGAGGATGAAGCTGATGAACCGCAGCAGGGTCATGTTCACCTGCAAGCCCATCTTCTTGCCCTCTTCGGCGGACGGCACCACGATCGAGTGCAGCAGCATGCGGCCGTCGTCGGGCAGCAGGTCGTAGTACTTCTTGAAGAAGGTGGCGTACCGCTCGTACCCGGCGTCACCGGCGCCGTCGGCGAAGTGCTCGAACGCACCCAGCGACACGATGCGGTCGATCGGTACGTCGCCAGGGAATTCCTCCCAGCCCTGGATCCGCACCTCTTTGCGGCGGGGGCTGTCCATCTTGTCGAACTCGGCCACGCAGTGGGCGTACTGGTTTTCGCTGAGCGTCAGGCCGATGACGTTGACGTCGTACTCGGCCACCGCGTGCCGCATCGTCGAACCCCACCCGGAGCCGATGTCGAGCAGTGTCATGCCTGGCTCGAGGTTGAGCTTGTCCAGCGCGAGCTTGCGCTTGGCGTACTGCGCCTCTTCCAGCGTCTTGGTCAGGTTCTGGGGGTCCGGATTCTCGTCGAAATAGCCGCAGCTGTAGGTCATCGACGGGTCGAGCCAGAGCTTGAAGAACTCGTTCGATTTGTCGTAGTGCGACCGGACCTTCTCGACCGGCGGCTTCAGTTGCGTGCTACCGCTTTCCCCCTGTGACGTCATTGATTCGAACCTACTTTCCCGCTGATATGGACTTTCCCGCTGATATGGACGCGACTGCCGCGACGGTTGCTTCGTGGTCGGCATCGTTGTTTGCGGCTTCCCCCAGCATCGTGACTGTACTGGTGATGACCGGTTTGCCCTCGGCGTCCGTGACCTCGCTACGGATCTCGGTGATCACGGCGCCATGGGACTCAATGACCGAGTCTAGATAGGTGTCGAAGTAAAGCCTATCCCCTGCGACGATCGGCCGGTGGAACTTGAATTTCTGGTCGCGGTGCATGACCCGCGCGATGTTGATCGGAATGCTGAACTTGGTGAAGATCTCCAGCTGCACGCGCCGGCCCGCGATGGCGAGGAACGTGGGCGGGGCCACCAGCGCGTCGTATCCGGCCGCGGCGGCGTCGGCCTCGTTGAAGTGCGTCGGATGGTCGTTGTTGATGGCGAGGGCGAACTCCCGGATCTTCTCGCGGCCGACGAGGAAGTAATCCGGCGCCCGGTAATGGCTGCCGATGAGCCCTTCGGCTCCCTTGGGGATTGTCATAGCGCTGTCGCTCTCCGCTCGAATAGGTCTCAGCGGCGCAGCCTATCAGCGCGATTGCCGCCGGGAAGCCACCGCGGCCAGTGCACCACCGGCCGCACCGAGCGCCAACGCCGACGGGACCCCGATCCGGGCGGCCTTGCGGGCGGTGCGAAAGTCCCGGATCTCCCAACCGCGTTCGCGGGCCAGTGTGCGCAGGCGTGCGTCCGGGTTGATCGCGACGGCGGTGCCCACCAACGAGAGCATGGGCACGTCGTTGAAGCTGTCGGAGTAGGCCGTGCAGCGTTTGAGGTTCAGGCCCTCCCGGATCGCCAGCGACCGCACGGCGTGCGCCTTTCCGGTCCCGTGCAGGATGTCGCCGACGAGCCGGCCGGTGAACACCCCGTCGACGGACTCCGCGACGGTGCCCAGGGCGCCGGTCAGGCCGAGCCGCCGCGCGATGGTCGCCGCGAGTTCGTAAGGGGTGGCGGTGATCAGCCACACCTGCTGGCCCGCGTCGAGGTGCATCTGCGTCAGCTCGCGAGTGCCCGGCCAGATTTTGTCCGCGATGATCTCGTCGTAGATCTCCTCGCCCAGCGTCACCAGCTGTTCGACCGAGCGGCCCTCGATGAAGGCGAGCGCTTTGCGACGGCCGGCGGCGACGTCGTTGCTGTTCTCCTTGCCGAGGACCTGGAATTTGGCCTGGGCATAGATGAAACCCAGCACATCGCGATAGGTGAAGTAGTTGCGCGCGGCCAGCCCGCGGCCGAAGTGCACCGCCGAGGAGCCCTGCACCAGGGTGTTGTCGACGTCGAAGAAGGCGGCCGCGGTCAGGTCGATCGGCGGCTGGGGCCGGTCCTCGTCGGTGGCGGCCTTTTCGGCTTGCAGGTCCTCCAGCGCACGGGCCGCGCTGGCGTCGGCGGCCAGCGACTCCAGGTCAGCGCGACTGACGTCTCCGTCGACGGGGTCAGAGGAAGTCATCGCCAAACCTCCTAGATCGCTGTGTTGCCTGGCGACCCAGTGGGTCCCGGTATCCAACCCTATCCGGCGGTTGTGCCGCGGGGCGTCGGCTATGCCGCGCTGTCGAGTGTGAAGCTAGCCGCACACTCGGCGCCGAGCGTGAAGCTAGCTGCACACTCGACAATGTCCGCTCGCATCTGTGGTGTAGGCGGAGTCGACTTCCTGAGAGCTTTGCTCGCGTTGATCGTCGAGTGTTGGCGTGGCCTCCGCCAACAGCATTGCCATGGTGCCGCCGCCCGCGGCGGTCTCGGTGGCCATGAAGCTCGTGCCCGCGCTGCAGGCCAGCGCCGCCGTCAACGCCGAAATCACCGATCCCATGGACTCGCCGGTGGCCAGCACCGTGGCACCGGCGCGGTCTAGCGCAGTCGCGTCACACGCCAGCGGCGCCATCTGGTCACGACCACATGCCGAGATTCGTCGACATCGCCCCGGTGTAGTTGCCGTGCGCGGTCGCGGCAACCTTCTTCAACTGCGCCAGCGCCTCGCGCATCATCGCCTCGCCGCGCACCCAGTGCTGATGCGACTCGGCGTGCGCGGCCGCGGCCTCACCCGTCCACGTGGTGTGCAAACGCGTTACGCGGGAATCGATTTCGGTGATCATGTCCTCGGCGTAGCGCTGAAAGTCGGCCATCCGCTGCACCGAGTCGGCCAACGCCTGCGGATCCACCCGAAACGCCTCAGCCACCGCGCACCGCTCGCTCCGCCGCGGCGGACCCGGCCTCGTTGGCCTGATAGCCCTCGCCGGCCTCACCCACGAGGCGCGCCAACATCGACAGCCCCAGCTGAACCTCGCGAGCGCCCCGATGCCAGAGTTCCCACGCGGAGGAATACGCCGTCCCGGACGCGCCTTGCCAGCCGCCCAGCATCTGCCCCACCTGATCGTCCAGCTGAGCGAGGCGGCTCGAAAGGTGCTCTGCCGCGCCGGCGGTGGAAACGGCGTGACTCTGCATCACCGCCGGGTCAACTCGCAGGGCCATGACCGGAAAGTAACGCCGGCCAGATGTCCCCACAAGTCACCGGTGCCAGACTGATGGCCATGACCGACGCCCCCCGACGGCCGCAGGTGGAACTGCTGACTCGCGACGGCTGCACCCTCTGCGTGCGGGTGCACGACCGGCTCGAGGAACTGGCGTCCGAGCTGGGCTTCGACCTGTCGACGACCGACGTCGACGCCGCCGCGGCCGCCGGCAACCCGGCGCTGCGGGCCGAATTCGGTGACCGGCTGCCCGTGATCCTGCTCGACGGCCGCGAGCACAGCTACTGGGACCTCGACGAGCCGCGGCTGCGCGCGGATCTGGGGAGATGAGGACCACCGGGCAATTATTTGGTAGCCCACCTGATAAACGATTACCTTGGAAACCAGTTCAGTTACTGGAGGAAGCAAGGGAGCTGGCCAGGTGATGCTGCCGTGAGCGTCTTGCTCTTCGGGGTTTCGCACCGCAGTGCGCCGGTCTCCGTCCTGGAACAACTCAGCATCGACGAATCCGATCAGGGCAAGATCGTCGACCGAGTGTTGCAGTCGCCGCTGGTGACCGAGGCGATGGTGCTGTCGACATGCAACCGGGTCGAGGTCTATGCAGTGGTGGACGCGTTCCACGGCGGGTTGGCGGCCATTGGGCAGGTGCTGTCGGATCACTCCGGAATGTCGATGGGGGACCTGACCAAATACGCGTACGTCCGGTACAGCGAGGCCGCCGTCGAGCACCTGTTCGCGGTGGCCAGCGGGCTGGACTCCGCCGTGGTGGGTGAGCAGCAGGTGCTCGGCCAGGTGCGCCGCGCGTATGCCACCGCGGAAGGCAATCGGACCGTCGGGCGGGTGCTGCACGAGCTGGCCCAACGGGCGCTGTCGGTGGGCAAGCGGGTGCATTCCGAGACCGCGATCGATGCGGCCGGCGCCTCGGTGGTGTCGGTCGCCCTCGACATGGCCGAGCGCCGGCTGGGCGGCCTGGAGGGCAAGACCGCCGCGCTGGTCGGCGCCGGCGCGATGGGCGCCCTGGCCGCGGCCCACCTGACCCGCTCCGGTGTCCGGCGGGTGCACGTCCTGAATCGGTCGTTGTCCCGGGGGCAGCGGCTGGCCCGCAAGATCCGCGAATCCGGTGTGCAGGCCGACGCGATGGCCCTCGACCGGCTGGCCGACGCGGTCGCCGACGCCGACGTCGTGGTCAGCTGCACCGGCGCGGTGAGCCCGGTGATCACACTGGCCGACGTGCACCACGCGCTGGCCGCCGCCCGCCGCGACGAGTCGACGCGTCCGCTGGTGATCTGCGACCTGGGCATGCCGCGCGACGTGGATCCGGCGGTCGCCGGCCTGCCCGGTGTGTGGGTCGTCGACGTGGACCGCGTGCAGCACGAGCCGTCGGCGCACGCCGCCGCGTCCGACGTGCACGCCGCGCGCCACATCGTGGCCGCCGAAGTGGCCGCCTACCTGGCCGGCCAGCGGATGGCCGAGGTCACCCCGACGGTGACCGCGCTGCGCCAGCGCGCCGCCGACGTGGTGGAGGCGGAGCTGCTGCGCCTGGACAACCGGCTGCCCGGCCTTCAGAGCGCCCACCGCGAGGAGGTGGCGCGCACCGTGCGGCGGGTGGTGGACAAGCTGCTGCACGCGCCGACCGTGCGGATCAAACAACTCGCCAGCGCCCCCGGCGGCGATAGCTACGCCGAAGCGCTGCGCGAACTCTTCGAACTCGACCAGACCGCCGTCGACGCCGTCGCTGCGGGCGAATTGCCCGTCATAGCAACGGGATTCGACGCCGGAACGCAAGAACCCACCGCCGAGTAGCCGATTGGCGAATGTGATCCGGATAGGCACCCGGGGCAGTCTGTTGGCCACCACCCAGGCCGGCGTCGTCAGGGACGCCCTGATCGCCAACGGTCACCCCGCGGAGTTGGTGATCATCACCACCGCCGGCGACCGCTCGTCGGCGCCCATCGAAACCCTGGGCGTCGGCGCCTTCACCACCGCACTGCGCGAGGCCATGGACGACGGCCGGGTGGACGCCGCGGTGCACTCGCACAAGGATTTGCCCACGGCGGACGACCCGCGGTTCACGATCGCGGCGATACCGCCCCGCAACGACCCCCGCGACGTGGTGGTGGCCCGCGACGGGCTGGTGCTCGGGGAGTTGCCGCCGGGTTCGCTGGTGGGCACGTCGTCCCCGCGCAGGGCCGCGCAGCTTAGGGCATTGGGTCTCGGTTTGGAAATCCGCCCCCTACGAGGCAACCTAGATACCAGGTTGAACAGGGTAAGCAATGGTGATCTCGACGCGATCGTGGTGGCTCGGGCCGGACTGGCCCGGCTCGGTCGCCTCGACGATGTCACCGAGACGTTAGAGCCGGTGCAGATGTTGCCAGCACCGGCTCAGGGCGCGCTCGCCGTCGAATGCCGCGCGGGTGATGAATTGGCGGCGGTGCTGGCGGAGTTGGACGACGCCGACACGCGCGCGTCGGTCACCGCGGAGCGAGCCCTGCTGGCCGAACTGGAGGCGGGTTGCTCCGCACCGGTGGGCGCGATCGCCGAGGTGGTCGAGTCCATCGATGAGGACGGCCGCGTCTTCGAAGAGCTGTCGCTGCGCGGTTGCGTGGCGGCGCTGGACGGGTCCGACGTGATACGCGCGTCCGGCATCGGCACCGCCGACCGGGCGCGCGAGCTGGGGGTATCGGTCGCCGCGGAGTTGTTCGAACTCGGCGCCCGAGAGCTGATGGCCGAAGCGCGGCAGGACCCGAACCGAGGAAATTAATTGCGAGTGACGTGGGAGCGACAATGACGACGCGAGGGCGTAAGCCGAGACCCGGCCGCATCACGTACGTGGGTTCCGGACCCGGCGATCCGGGTCTGTTGACCACCCGGGCCGCGACGGTATTGGCGAACGCCGCCCTGGTGTTCACCGACCCCGACGTGCCGGAGCCGGTGCTGGCGCTGATCGGCAAGGACCTACCACCCGTCTCCGGCCCGGCGCCGGCCGAGGCCGCCGCCGGCAACGGTGACGCGCCCACCGGCGGAGCGGAGCAGCCCGCGGTGATATCGGCCGGTCCGGATGTCCGCCCGGCGCTCGGCGAGCCGACCGAGGTGGCCAAGACGCTGACCGCCGAGGCCCGTGCCGGCGCCGACGTGGTGCGGCTGGTGGCCGGCGACCCGCTGACGGTCGACGCGGTGATCACCGAGGTGAACGCCGTCGCGCGGAGCCACCTGCACATCGAGATCGTGCCCGGCCTGGCGCCGACCGGCGCCGTGCCCAGCTACGCGGGTCTGCCGCTGGGCTCGTCGCACACGGTCGCCGACGTGCGCGACCCGAACGTGGATTGGGACGCTCTGGCCGCCGCGCCCGGCCCGCTGATCCTGCAGGCCACCACGTCGCATCTGGCCGACGCGGCGCGCACCCTGATCGAGCACGAGCTCTCCGAGAGCACCCCGTGCGTGGTGACCGCGCACGGCACCACCTGCCAGCAGCGGTCGATCGAGACCACGCTGGGCGGTCTGACCGACTCGGCCGTCCTGGGCGGGACGGACCCGGCGGGCCCGTTGACCGGGCCGCTGGTGGTGACCATCGGCAAGACGGTGGCCAGCCGGGCGAAGCTGAACTGGTGGGAGAGCCGGGCGCTGTACGGCTGGACGGTGCTGGTGCCGCGCACCAAGGACCAGGCCGGCGAGATGAGCGAGCGGCTGACGTCCTACGGCGCGCTGCCGATCGAGGTGCCGACCATCGCCGTCGAGCCGCCCCGCAGCCCCGCCCAGATGGAGCGGGCCGTCAAGGGTCTGGTCGACGGCCGCTTCCAGTGGGTGGTGTTCACCTCCACCAATGCGGTGCGCGCGGTGTGGGAGAAGTTCGGCGAGTTCGGTCTGGACGCGCGGGCGTTCTCGGGCGTCAAGATCGCCTGTGTCGGCGAGTCGACGGCCGACCGGGTCCGGGCGTTCGGCATCAGCCCCGAGCTGGTGCCTGCGGGCGAACAGTCCTCACTCGGCCTGCTGGACGACTTCCCGGACTACGACAGCATTTTCGACCCGGTGAACCGGGTGCTGCTGCCGCGGGCCGACATCGCCACCGAGACGCTGGCCGAGGGACTGCGCGAGCGCGGCTGGGAGATCGAGGATGTCACCGCCTACCGGACGGTGCGGGCCGCGCCGCCGCCGGCGGAGACGCGGGAGATGATCAAGACCGGCGGCTTCGACGCGGTGTGCTTCACCTCCAGCTCCACCGTGCGCAACCTGGTCGGCATCGCCGGCAAGCCGCACGCGCGGACGATCATCGCCTGCATCGGTCCCAAGACGGCCGAGACCGCCGCGGAATTCGGGCTGCGGGTGGACGTGCAGCCCGAGACGGCCGCCGTCGGCCCGCTGGTCGATGCCCTGGCCGAGCACGCCGCCCGGTTGCGCGCCGAGGGCGCGCTGCCACCGCCGCGTAAGAAGAGCCGCAGGCGCTAGTGGGCCGCCACCAGAGGAGCTAGCCCATGGCCTACCCGCGGCAGCGTCCGCGCCGGCTCCGCTCCACCCCCGCGATGCGTCGCCTGGTGGCGCAAACATCTTTGGAGCCAAGGCATTTGGTGCTGCCGATGTTCGTCGCCGACGGTATCGACGAACCACGGCCGATCGCGTCGATGCCGGGCGTGGTGCAACACACCCGCGACTCGCTGCGCAGCGCGGCGGCCGACGCCGTCGCAGCCGGGGTGGGCGGGCTGATGCTGTTCGGGGTGCCCCGGGACGAAGACAAGGATGCGACGGGGTCGGCGGGCACCGATCCCGACGGCATCCTCAACCTCGCCCTGCGCGACCTGGCCAAGGATCTCGGCGATGCGACGGTGTTGATGGCCGACACCTGCCTGGACGAATTCACCGACCACGGCCACTGCGGCGTCCTGGACGCCAGGGGCCGGGTGGACAACGACGCCACGTTGGCTCGCTACGTGAAACTTGCTGTGGCGCAGGCGGAATCGGGCGCGCACGTGGTGGGCCCGAGCGGGATGATGGACGGCCAGGTGGCCGCGATACGCGACGGCCTGGACGCCGCGGGCCACACCGACGTGGTCATCCTCGCCTACGCCGCGAAGTTCGCCTCGGCGTTCTACGGCCCGTTCCGCGAGGCGGTCAGCTCCAGCCTGTCCGGCGACCGGCGCACCTATCAGCAGGAGTCGGGCAACTTCCGCGAAGCGCTGCGCGAGATCCGGCTGGACCTCGACGAGGGCGCGGACATCCTGATGGTCAAGCCCGCGCTGGGTTACCTCGACGTGGTGGCCGCCGCGGCGGAGGTGTCGCCGGTGCCGGTGGCGGCCTACCAGGTCTCGGGGGAGTACGCCATGATTTGCGCTGCGGCCGCCAACAATTGGATCGACGAGCGGGTCGCGGCTCTCGAGTCATTGACGAGCATTCGCCGGGCCGGAGCCGATATTGTGCTGACCTACTGGGCCGCCGACGTGGCGGGTTGGCTTTCGTGAGATGGGGCTTGCTGTGAATTCCGAGTCGACGGCCGCGGAACGCAAGCCGCTGTTCTACGAACCGGGCGCCAGCTGGATCTGGGTGCTGTGGGGCCCGGTGGCCGCGGGCGCGATGATCCTGATCGAAATCTGGAGCGGTGCGCCCGTGTCGTTCCTGATCCCGCTGATCTTCTTGGTCCTGGTATCGGGGTTCGTCGGGTTGCAGGTGAAGGCGGCCCGGATCCACGTCTCGGTCGAACTCACCGAGGACGCCCTGCGCCAGGGCACCGAAACCATCCTGGTGCGCGAGATCCTCAAGGTGTACCCGGAACCGGAGAACCACGAAGCCTCCGGCAAGGAGTTGGCGCGGTGGCAGTCGGCGCGGGCCCTCGGCGAATTGGTCGGGGTGCCGCGCGGCCGCATCGGCATCGGCCTGAAGCTGACCGGCGCGCGCTACGCGCAGGCGTGGGCGCGCCGGCACCGTGAGCTCCGCGCGGCCCTGACCCCGTTGGTCCAGGAGCGGGTCGAGCCTGCCGACGTGACCGACTTCGACCGTGACGACGACGCCGGGTCCGCGCAGTGAGCGCCCGCTACCGGAGCAACAGGGCGTTGGTCGAACTCGCCCTGGCCTGCGCGGCGCTGATCGGCGCGGGAGTCAGCTGGGCGCGGTCGCACCACACCGTGGCGGTGGCGCCGATCGCGGACGGGCAGCCGTTCACCACGTCGACGGTGTATGACCCGCAGCTGCTCTTGCTGGCCCTGCTGCTGCTGACCAGCGCAGGGGTGCTGGCGGTGGTGGGAATCTCCAGGCAGCGCCGTGAGCGGCGCGCTAAGACATCCTGACCAGCGGCAACGCCATGCGACGGCGGCTGGCGATCGCGTCGGCCAGGTCGTGCAGCGCCTCGGGCACCGAGTAATTGCCGGAGAACCCGCCGTCAGCCACCAGTTCGGCGACCGCCGGGCTTGCCACCAAGGTCCACTGCACCCCCTCGGCGCGGCACGCGTCATCGAAGGTTTCCAGAAGTGAAATGCCCGCCGTAGCAAATTCGCTTACGTCGCCCATGTCGAGCACCACGCGGTCCTCTCCGAGGATGAAACGCCGAATGTGCTCGCCGACCTGATCCGCATTGCAGGCGCTTATTTCCCCCCGGATCGTCACCACGGTCGCCAATTGGCGGCGGTGAGCCCGAACCCATGCGCCGCCGCACTGGAAGATGCCGTTCTGATCCCGTGTCAGGACATCGGCGATCGTCATGGGCACCCCTCACTCTCCGTGGCGCTCGCTATGGCTTTGACGCTAAACCGCAAGCTTAAGGAGGGTGAAAGCCGCATCTAACGTTTTGTTAAGAAGCGATTTTCGCCGCCATTCCGCGCCGATACGAGCAAAGTTGGTCCGGGGCCGATTCGCCGCGAAAGTCCGCGTGCCACACCACAACCGTCCGGGCGTCACGGCGGTTGCGCTGCTAGGCTGCCAGGGCTACCGGTTGCGAGGCGGGGACTTGTGACAGCGCGAGGTCGCCCGGTCAGCCGAGCTACCAGGCGAACGTGAAGTCCAGGCGGAAAGAGCATCGTGCGCGGCGCAGAGATCAGGGGAGAGATCAAGGCCCTGACGGGACTTCGCATCGTCGCCGCGCTCTGGGTAGTGCTCTTCCACTTCCGGCCGATGCTGGGCGACGTGGGGCCCGACTTCCGCGACGCCCTCGCGCCCGTGCTCAACTGCGGCGCCCAGGGCGTCGACCTTTTCTTCATCCTCAGCGGGTTCGTGCTGACCTGGAACTACCTGGACCGGATGGGCCGGTCGTGGTCGACGCGCGCCACCCTGCACTTCCTGTGGCTGCGGCTGGCCCGGGTGTGGCCGGTGTACCTGGTCACCCTGCACCTCGCCGCCCTGTGGGTGATCTTCACGCTGCACGTCGGCCATGTGCCGTCGCCCGACGCCGGTCAGCTCACCGCGATCAGCTACGTCCGCCAGATCCTGCTGGTGCAGCTGTGGTTCGTCCCGTTCTTCGACGACTCCAGCTGGGACGGGCCGGCCTGGTCGATCAGCGCCGAATGGCTGGCGTACCTGCTCTTCGGCCTCCTGGTGCTGGTCATCCTGCGGATGAAGCAGGCCACGCGGGCGCGCAGCCTGATGGTGCTCGCGTTCGCGGCGGCGCTGCCGCCCGTGGTCATGTTGCTGGCGAGCGGCCACTTCTACACCCCGTGGAGCTGGCTGCCGCGGATCGTCACGCAATTCGTCGCCGGCGCGCTGGCGTGCGCCGCGGTGCGCAGGCTGCGGCTGACCGATCGCGGCCGCCGCGTCGCCGGGTACCTGTCCCTGTTTCTCCTGGCCGCCATGGTGGGCGTCCTGTATTGGTTTGACGCGCACCCGATCTCCGGCGTCGTGGAGAACGACAGCGGCGGCGTGGTCGACATCCTGTTCATTCCGTTGGTGATCACGCTGGCGATCGGCGTCGGGAGCCTGCCGAGGGCGCTCTCAACGCGGTTGATGGTGTACGGCGGGCAGATCTCGTTCTGCCTGTACATGGTTCACGAGCTGGTGCACACCGCCTGGGGCTGGTCCGTCGAGCAATTCGAGCTGAGGCCACAGGACAATCCGTGGAAGTGGAACGTCATCGGCCTGCTCGCGATCGCCGTGTTGATCTCGATCGCGATGTATCACTTCGTCGAAGAGCCCGCGCGTCGTTGGATGCGCAAGATGGTGGATGTCAAAGCCGTCACCGCGAGAAGCGAACCCGAAGAGGCCGCGGGTGGCAAGGTCCATCCGATCGACCGTTCGCTGGAAAAGGTTTCAGCCCGCGCCGTGTGAGGGTTGTCTTAGCGCCCCGCCGCGAATCGCGGGCGATAATCGATGGAACGCAGTGGCACATGACGATGCCGTTGACGGGGGAGGGAGGTAGTAGTGAGTCGTCTGGCCACCTTCGTCATCGGTTTGACCTTTCTGGTCGGCGTCGGCATCGCCTATCCCGCCCAGGTGCGCACCTACGACACGCTGACCCTGGATTTCCGGTTGAACCATCTGGCGGTCGTCGGGGATTCCTACACCACCGGCACCGGCGAGGGCGGGTTGGGCTCGAGGTCGTGGCCCGCCCGCGCGTGGGACGGGCTCGCCGCGCGGGGCGAGCGGATCTCGGCCGACGTGGCGGCCGAGGGCCGGGCCGGTTACGGCATGCCGGGTGACCACGGCAGCGTGTTCGAGGACCTGACCTCCCGGGCCGTGCAGGCCGACGATGTCCTGGTGGTTTTTTTCGGCTCGCGCAACGACGAGCCGATCGATCCGGGTGTGATCGGTCAAAAAGCCCGCAGCACATTCGATTTGGCCCGGCGTCTGGCGCCGTCCGCGCGGTTTCTGGTGATCGGGCCGCCGTGGCCGACGGCAGACGTGCCCCTCCCGATCCTGCTGATTCGCGACGCGCTCGCCGCGGCGGCCGGGTCCGCGGGGGCGACGTGGGTGGACCCGATCGCCGAACACTGGTTCGTCGGCAGGCCCGACCTGATCGGCGCGGACGGCGTGCACCCGAACGACGCCGGGCACCAATACATGGCGGACAAGATCGCGCCGCTCATCCGGACCCAGCTGTCGGCCTAGGTGTGGCGGGCGGCTTCCTGAGCGAGCTGCACCCGCGACGACACGGCGAGTTTGGCGTAGACGTGCGTCAGATGAGATTGGACGGTGCGCGCGGAGATGAACATTCGCGCGGCGATGTCCTTGTTGGGCAGCCCTTCGCTGACGAGGCGAACCACGTCGATCTCGGTCGGCGTCAATGACTCCCAACCGCTGGCCGGTCGCCCGCGCGCGCCGCGACCCCGCTGCGCGTAACCGATGGCCTCCGCGGTGGACAGGGCACGCCCCGCTGACCACGCGGCTTCAAAGTCGTCCTGCCCCAGGGTTTCCCGAACCGTTGACAGCGCCGCGTCGTAAGCCGGTTGAAAAGCCTTGAAGCGCACCGAGCCATGGCGTTGCCGCATGCCATTTGCCGCACCGAAAAGCCGGGCCGCGTGCTCGGGGTTGGAGTCGGCGGCCAGCGCCGCGAGACCCTCCAGGGCGTCCGGAAGTAACACGTGTCCGCCGGTGCGCTCGGCGACCGCGACGGCGTCGTGCAGATCGGTTTCGGCCTGCTGCGGCTCGCCCTGGGCGACGGCGACCCGGGCGCGCGACGTCAGCGCCAGCATCCGTTGCGATCCCGGCGCGACCGCGACGGTGTCGTCCGCCCAGCGTCGGGCGGCGGCCAGGTCGCCACAGCCCAGCGCCGCGTCGGCAATGGGCACCGTGCACCGGTTGAGAAGTTCCTTCAACGGATACGTGGACCGCCAGGCCGCGTCGCAGGCCTGTCTGGCCGCCGCGGCGTCACCGGCGGCCAGTTCGGCGATGGCCAGGAACGTATAGGCCGAGTCCTCGTGGAAACCGCCCAGCGCGGCGCCGATTTCCAGGGCGGTGTGCGCTGCGGTGCGCGCCGCAACGGCATCGCCGATCGACGCGAGCGCTTGCGCGCAGATGATCTGACCGAAGACCTCCATGGGGCGGTCCCCGGCCGCTCGCGCCTCCTCGACCAGCGAACGCGACATCTCGAGGCCCTCGGTCAGCCTGCCTCGCATTGCCAGCGTGCTGCCGAGGAACGTACGACTGTAACGGGACGCGAAGCTGTCGCCGAGCGCGTCGCCGAGGTCTCGTCCCTCCTCGCCCGCCGCCTGCGCGGCGATGATGTCACCCCCGACGGCACACGTGAAACTTTGGTAGGCGCGCAGCTGCGCCAGCGCGGCGAGGTCACCCGATGTGCGTGCGAGATCCGCCGCCTCGGTGAAGTACGGTTCGGCCAACGTGGGGTTGCCCACCGCCAACATGCCGCAGGTCATCAAGCTGTGCACGACGAGCGCCTCGTCGCCGAGCTGGCGCGCGGTAGCCAGGGCCTGTTGCGCGCGCTGCAGGCTGAACGGGACCGAGGACCAGACCCCGAGCAGCCCGGCGTCGGCGACCCCCCGCACCCAGACCTGGGGCGCGACGTCCGCGTCGCGGTACCGCTCGTCGCTGAAGATGGCATCGAACCCCGTCACGCCCTCGCGAAACCGGCCACGCGTCAGCCAGACCCGCTGCAGCGCCGACACCAGCCGCAGCGCCGGGTCGAACTCCCCGGCGTCGCAACTCCAGGCGTGGGCCGCCCGCAGGTTGGCCATCTCGAGTTCGGCCCAGGGGACCAGCGGGGAGCCGTCACCACGCATCCGCGATTCCAGCTCCGCCGCGGCGGCGGTGTAGTGGTCGCGGTGGCGAATGCGCACGGCCTCGGCTTCACCCGACTCGGCCAGCTTTTCCAGGCCGTACTGCCGGACGGTCTCCAGCAGCCGGTAGCGCATCATGCCGTCGATTTCCTCGGTGACGATCAGCGACTTGTCGACCAGGAGCCCGAGCAGGTCGATGAGCTGAAAGTGCTCGACCCCGGCGTCGGCGCCCACGGCGTGCGCGGCATCCAGGTCGAACCCTCCCATGAACACCGCCAGCCGGCGAAACAGTATGCGTTCCGGCTCGGTGAGCATGGCGTGGGACCAGTCGATGGATGCGCGCAGCGTCTGCTGGCGGCGGACCGCGGTGCGCGCGCCCCCGGCCAGCAGGCGGAAGTTGTGGTGCAACCCGTCGACGATCTGGGTCAGCGACAGCGTGCGGGTCCGCGCGGCGGCCAGCTCGATCGCCAGCGGCATGCCGTCCAGGCGCTGACAGATCTCAGCGATCGCGGACGAATTGTCTTCGGTGAGTTGAAAATCCGGTCTCGTGCGGCGGGCACGATCGGCGAACAACTCGAGGGCCTCGCCGTCGACCGTCAGCGACGGCACCCGCCAGGTCAGTTCCCCGGCCATGCCGATCGGTTCCCTGCTGGTCGCCAACACGGTGACGCCCGGCCCGGCATCGAGCAGGGCGACGATCAGCTCGGCACTCGCATCCAGCAGGTGTTCGCAATTGTCCAGCAGCAGTAGCATTTTGCGGTCCCGGACGAATTTCGCCACCGTTTCCATCGTGGAGCGGCCCGGCTGATCGGCAAGGCCCAGGGTGCGCGCCACGGTGACGGGCACGACGAGGGGGTTGGTGACCGGGGCGAGATCGACAAACCAGGCCCCGCCGGGGAACTCGTCGGACACCCGCGCCGCGACCTGCACCGCCAACCGTGTCTTTCCGACTCCGCCCGCGCCGGTCAGGGTGACCACCCTGTTGTCCCGCAGGATCTGTCCGATGTCGCTGATCTGGTCGCCACGGCCGACGAAGCTGGTCAATTGGACCGGAAGATGAGACGCCGCAACGGCGTTCGTGGTGCGTAACGGCGGGAATTCCGCACGCAGGCCGGGATGGTTGAGTTGCACGACGCGTTCGGGGCGCGGCAGATCCCGCAAGGGGTACACGCCCAGGTCTATCAGCCAGGCGTCGGCCGGTAGCCGGTCGACGACCAGCGGTTCGGTGGCCCCGGACAGCACCGTCTGCCCGCCGTGGGCGAGGTCGCGCAGCCGCGCCGTCCGGTTGATCGTGGGCCCGGCGTAGTTGCCGGCATCGCGCAGTTGGACCTCGCCGGTGTGCACGCCTATTCGGATCCGGATCGGCGGGAGTACGGACAGTTGGATCTGCAGGGCGCAAGCGACGGCGTCGCTGGCGCGGGCGAAGGCGATCACGAAGCTGTCGCCCTCGCCCTGCTCGACCGGCCGCACCCCGCCGTGGGCGGCGACCAGGCCGTTGACGGTCTGGTTCAGTTGCTCGAGGGCCGCCGTCATGGTGTCGGACTGGGTTTCCCACAGCCGGGTCGAGCCTTCGACGTCGGCAAGCAGCAACGTCACCGTCCCAGTGGGCAGCTCGCTCAAGCTCTGCTCGCTCCAGTCCAGCAGCGGCATGTCCGCCGACGAATCGATGTCGATCATGTTAGCCAGCATGCGGCCGCGGTGAGCGGCAAAACATCAGCAAAAGCGCGCAGAGTCCGGGCGCGGCCACGCGGATTTACGACTGGGGTTCAGTCCTCGGCGTGGCGCTCGTAGTCCCATCGCTCCAGGCGGGCTTGCAAATTCAGCAAGCCGAACCCGGCGACTGGAGCGGCGGCCGCAATGCAGGCCAGCAGCAGCGGAGTCATCCCCTACAACCTCCCAAAACCCTTCGCTGATATGACGTTCGTCAACCACCAGAAGTTCATTTCCGCTCACCCACCCGCCAGGGCCCGGTCCGCGAGCGCGCCGATCACCGGCGCCAGCAACTGCGCGTACTCGGTCGTCACGTGGTTGTCGTCGCGGAACACCAGGGTGTTGCCGACGATCATCGGGCAGCGCTCGGGGGTGCAGAACAGGTCGGTGAGATCCGCGTACTGGCCGCCGCCGGCCGTGGTTGCCGCACGCTCGGCGGCGATGCCGTCGTCGTTGACCGCGGCGGACCGCGTCGGCGCGCAGGCGCCGGCGTCGTCGAGGTGCGCGGAAAGGCAGGCGGGCAGCGACGAATGGGGATCCGGGGCGGGCCCGAGGATCAACACCGCAGCGCCGGTGCCGCGCAATTGCGTGACGGTGCGGCCCAGGGTGTCGATCCACGCCGGGTCGTAGGAGGTGAAACCGAAGTCCGCGGCGTAACGCCGGCTCATGTCCACCACCACCAGGCGCGGATGTTCGGCGGCCACCCGGGCCACGACCTGGCCGCGCCACTGTTCGCACTCGGTGTACTCGCGGCCCAGGTACGGGCTGACGATGTGCAGGTCCTGGATGGGGCAGGTCACCTTGGCCAGCGTCTCCAACCGCCAGTGGCGCTGCTCGGCGACCTGCGCAAAGGCCGGGTCCCACATGGCGGCGTGTGAGTCGCCGATCAGGGTGACCGTCGTCGGCGACGCGAGATCGCCCGTCGCGCACTCGTTTTGCCCGACCTCGCGCCAGGAGCGCACGCACCCGTTGACGAAGACCGCGGCCTTGTCGGCGGACGCCTTGGCGAGCGGGGGGTCGAGATTGGCGGGCACGGCTTTCAGGTTCGCCGACGCGGCGACCGCCGCGCGCGCCTGAGCGAACGCCGCTCGGACCGCCGCCTCTTGTGCGCTGACGGTGGGGGCGGAGCTGGGCGGAACCGCGACGATGTTGGCCCGCGGGGCGGCCGCCCCATGACCGACGGGCACCGGCACCGCGTTCAGCAACAGCACGCAGGCGCAGGCCGCGACCGCGCTGGCGGCCCCGGCGACGGCGAGGCTGGTCCTCGCCGACCGGCGCAGGGCGGCGGCGAACCGGCCCGGGTTTTCGACCAGGTGCAAGGTGATGATGGCGAGCCCGGCGGACACCGCCGTCGCGGTCAGCCGGGCGGGCAGGCCTGCGGGCTCACCCAGCAGTGCGGGCATCAGCAACAGCACCGGCCAGTGCCACAGGTACCAGGAATAGGAGATCCGGCCGATCGCGCGCATCGCAGGCCGGCACAGCAGCCGGCCGGCCCCCAGGCCGCGGCTGACGCTGCCGCCGCCGATGACGAGCGCGGTGCCCAGCACGGGCAGCAGCGCGGCGGTGCCGGGGTAGGGGGTGTGCGCGTCCAATTGCGTGCAGGTGAGCAGGATCAGCGCCAGGCCGCCCCAGCCGGCGATCGACGCGGTGCGCAGTGACAGGTGGTGCCACTGCTGAATCGACAGGGCCAGCAGGCCACCCGCCGCCAGTTCCCAGGCGCGGGTCGGCAGGGAGAAGAACGCCCAGGACGGCGACGTGCGGCTGCACAGCACGGCCGCCGTCAGCGACGCCGCCCCCACCAGGCCCAGGACCACCGCATACGGTGTGGCGCCCCGCAGCGCCGGAAGGCGCCGCGCCAGCCAGGCGGTGCCGATGATCAGCACCGGCCACACCAGATAGAACTGTTCCTCCACGCCGAGCGACCAGTAGTGCTGGAAGGGCGATTCCAGGTGCGGGGTCAGGTAATCGGTGCCCTGGGTGGCGAACCGGTAGTTGCCGACGTACAGGGCGCTGGCGATGCCGTCGAGGAACACGCTGCGCGCTTGCAGCGGCGGCAGCACGACGGCCGCGCCGAGGGCGGTGAGGACGCCGACGACCGCGGCGGCCGGCAGCAGGCGACGAGCCCGCGCGCCGTAGAAGCGGCCCAGCGCAACGGTGTTGGTGGAGGACGCCTCCCGGAACAACAGGCCGGTGATGAGGTAGCCGGAGATGACGAAGAACACGTCCACGCCGATGTATCCGCCGCTGACGCCAGGGATGCCCGCGTGATAGAGCACCACCGCGATGACCGCGACCGCCCGCAGTCCCTCGATGTCGGGTCGAAATCCGGTCCGCTTCACCGCCCGCTCCACTTGGCGGGTGGTGAGTTCGCTGGGCCGGACGCTCATGGGGTCTCCGCTAGGTCGCCATCCAGGCGAGCTCGCCGGGCAACATGAGACGCCACCAGGTCATGTCGTGTCCGCCGACCGTGAAGCTGACTACCGGTGGCGTTTTGAGTTGGCTGACGAATTGGCGGGTGGCGGGATAGAAGCGGTCGAAGGTGCCGCAGTCCACCCGTAGCGGAATCTGCGACAGCGCCGGCACGCCCAGCACGCTGTTCTGCGTCCAGTCGTCGTTGCTGTCGAACGCCTTGGGGGCGCTGTCGGCGAACGAGCTGTACAGCGCCGGGCTGATCGCGCAGATCCCCGCGGTCCGCGCCGGCCCCAGCTTGGCGCCCAGGTGCAGCGCCCCGTAGCCCCCCATCGACCAGCCCATGAAACCCACCCGGGAGGTGTCGAAACCCATCGTGGACAGCATCGGCAACAGCTCGTCGAGCACCATTGCGCCGGCGTCGGTGCCGTCGGCCCGTTTGTGCCAATAGGAATCGCTGCCGCCGTCGACGCCCACCACCGCGAACGGCGGCTTGCCCTCCTTGACCAGTTGGGCCAGGCCTTGCTCGACACCGCAGTCGAGCATCATGTTCGCGTCGCCGTCCTTGCCGTGCAGGGCGATCACGGGGCGCAGTGTCCCGGTATGGCCGGGTGGCAGGGCGATCACGTAGTTCGTCTTCACGCCGCCGCGGGCGGCGGAGACGAACGAACCGGTGAGCTTCGTCGGCAGGTTGCTGCTCGCCGCGGACGGCTCGAACGGGGCCGGAGCCTGCGGCAGCGTCGCGGCCTGCGGCCTGACCGGATCGAGCAGGCCACTCAAGGCGAACACGCCGGCGGCTCCCAGGCCGGCGCTGGCTCCCATCCGCAGCACCGCCCGGCGGGTCAGGTCAGGCATGATCGCAATAATGCCGCCCTGACCGGTGATTACCTGCCGAGCCACGCCGAAATGGAAGCATTGTGTGATCTGGCGTGACCTGTCGGTCTCCAACCGGTTACCTGCGGTGCACCCATTCGCCGCCTCGGGCGGCGCGAGGCGGCCGAGTTGCGGCG
>NZ_LZJJ01000449.1:0-26785 GCF_001667625.1 Mycobacterium sp. E1715 | reverse complement strand
GCGCCAACCGAACCAGTCGAATGCGGTCATCGACGCGCGCGCCAGCGGAGCGGGCAGCGGAACGAGCTGGCCGTTGGCTCGCACTGGAACGTGGTGCAACGTGGCCAACGGAACGTTCAAGTACTCCGCGACGTTGACGACGGCCTCCTGATAACTCTGGCCCGTGAGCAGCAGGTCTGCCCCGTCGGCCAGCGATGTCAGCGTCGTGCTCATCTGGGTCCAGCACTGGTCGCTGAGGTCCCACATCTCGCGCCACAGCTCCCTCATCTCCCGAAGCTTCCAGAAGCCTCCGAAGAAAGACGTCCAGAAGTTGCGGTACACGTCGAGCCAGGTCTGCGTGTTCAGGCCGAAGGCGGCCGTGGGGAGGCCCGCCGCCTCGGTGAAGCCCACCAGATCGGGCGGGACCGCCATGTGCACCTCGTGCCCCCGCCGCATCAATTCACGGCCGACGACGAGGGACGGCTCGATATCGCCTCTCGTCCCATAACTTGCCAGCACAAACTTCATCTAAGGTTCTAGCCTTCGAGTCGGGAGTAATGGCGTGGGGATCGAGTGAGAGGAACTCGCGCCGAAGTCACATCTACCGCGGAATACCGGCGCCGATGATAGCCAAGGCGCCGCCTGTCAGAGACGTCGTGCGGGCCGTCACTACTTTCGCCACAGGACTCCGCATTGGTCGATCGTGACGATCTCCGCGGATATGTTGTGCTTGGCGCGGTAGTCGGCGACGGCCTTGCGGCATCCCTCGAGATTGTAGTCGTCGATGATGCAGAAGCCCCCCGGTGACAATTTCGGGTACAGCCCGTCGAGCGCTTGGATTGTCGACTCGTACAGATCGCCGTCGAGCCTCAACACCGCGATCTGGTCAATCGGGGCGTTGTGCAGCGTGTCCTTGAACCAGCCCGGAAGGAAGCGGACTTGGTCGTCCAGCAGCCCGTAGCGCTCGAAGTTCGCTTTGACCTCGTCTTGCGAGACCGCCAGGACTGGCGCAGCGTGGTGCAAACCCAGCGTAAACCGGGGCAGCTTGTCCTCTTTGTAGTTCACGGTGTCCGGGGGTGGGACGCCCTCGAAAGAATCGGCCAGCCACACGTTCCGGGTCTTGTCGCCGTACGCGGCCAGGACCGCGCGCATCAAGATGGAGGCCCCGCCGCGCCAGACGCCGCATTCGACCAGATCACCCGGAATGTCTTCGTTAAGCACCGTCTCGACGCAGTGCTGCAGACTTGTGAGCCGCTGCATTCCGATCATCGTTTCCGCGTCGGCCGGCCAGTCCATGCCGAAGTCGCGTGCGTGCTTGTCGAACGGACGTTTGCGGACCAGCATCAAGTTGCGGTTCTTGAGAAAGGGAAGCCACGTCAACCACCCGACGCTGGCGCGCATTTGCAGCGGCCACCCCACGGGCACGAGCTGGTCCATGCCGTACCTGGTCAGATCGCGTCGGATCTGGTCCAGATAAAGAGATCGGACGTCGCTTTCGGTCACGGTCAAAACCGTCCCCCTGTGTCTCGGATGCCAGTACTGCCGGTGGTGAGCCTAGACGCCCAATCGACGCCTCATTGCGCGTTTGGATTTTTCTAGAACCAGGTTGCCAGGGCAAGATTATCCACGTTCTCGGGCCGGTGCTGATACCGAGGCAGACTGCACGCACTGGTGGCAGCCTGCGTCGCGTACCGGGTTGCTCGCGGTGGCAGCCGCTGTTACTGGCGGCCGGCGCGTTCCGACGGACGACCGGATGCGCCCGCGAGATTGCTTTGCGCGGGAGGCATATCGCTCTGCTCGTCAATCCATTGCAGTAGCGCATGGAGGCCCTCGTCGAGCGCCCACGTGGGTTGCCAGTTGAGGTCCTTCTTTGCCGGCTCGATATCGCAGCTGGCGGCGCGGATGTCACCGTCACGAAATTTCGGTACGACGACCGGTTCCGGCGCGCCGAAAACGGCGGCGATCTTCTGGGCAAGTTCGTGAATGCTGGTCGCGACGCCTGACCCGACGTCGAGGCATCGTGACCCGTCGGCCGGTTGCTGTACCGCCCCGAACACCGCATCGATGACGTCGTCGATGTAGACGAGATCGCGGAGGATCCGCCCATCCTCGTAGACCTCGGAGGGCTGCTGTTGGCGCGACAGACGGGCGAAGAATGGGACCACTCCGGTGTACGGATTGGTAAGCGACTGACCGGGCCCGTAGGCGTTCTGCAGCCGCAGCACACTGAGGTTGGTGTCGTGCGCGGCCGTCCACGCGGCCAGCAAGTGTTCCTGGGCAAGCTTCGTCGCGCCGTAGACGTTGGTGGGGCGGGGCTCCGTGCGCCCCGCGCGGCTGGGAAGGGGCACGGCGCTTTCGCCGTTGGGCCCTACCGGATCCCAGTTACCCGCGGCCAGCTGCGCGTGGCTGCGGGGTCCCGGATAGAACACGTGTGTTCCAGCGCGCCAAGCGCCCTCGCCGTAGACGGCCCTCGACGATGCCACCACAAGCTGCTCCGGAACGATGCCCGCGCGCGTCAGGGCGTCAAGAAGCTGGGTGGTGCCCACCACGTTCACGGCGCCATGCCGCGTCGCCTCCGACAGTGACTGCGCTGTTCCGGTCTCGGCGGCCAGATGGACGACCTGGGTAGGGCGGAACAGCCGAAGCACGGCATCCCAGTCGGGGGCGTGGGTGACGTCACCGGTGAAGAATCGTACCGACGGCGGCAGGTCGACCACTGGACGCTGACCATGGACCTGCGGCAGCAGCACATCCATGACGGCGACGTCGTGCCCTGCTTCGATGAGTCGGCGTGACAGCCTGGACCCGATGAATCCTGCTCCACCAGTGATGAGCACGGATGTTGACAAGAGCCGATCCCTCCCGTTCGAGCGCAGAAAAATTAACTGAGACGCCTTTGCGGGTGCGGCCCGCGGCTGATCATATCGGTGAACGATCCACCGTCAGCCGAGTTGAAGGAGATAGCTCCTAAACCCTGACGGCGGGATGCGTCAGACCAGGTGAACGTCCGGCGCGTAGAGAATCCAGCGTCCACCGTGCTCCTGGAAGGCACGTTCTTTAGCCATGATCTCGTCGGCGTGGTTCCATGCAAACAGCAGTGCGTAGTCGGGATAGGGGTGGGAGAAGACCTCCGGCGGGCACACCGGAATCTGGGAGCCGGGCGTGAGACGCCCCTGCTTCTCGGGGGTCGAATCACACACCATCGGAAGAAGATCCGGGCCGATGTGGCAGTAGTTCATCACCGTCGCGCTCCGTGAAGTGGCCCCGTATCCGACGACACGTCGGCCGTCGGAACGCAAGTCGCGCAGCAGTTTGACGAGGTCCGCGCGGATGCGATCGATGTTGGCGGCGAACCGAACGAAGGTCTCTTCCTCGGCAATCCCCTCGGCTTTTTCCCGCGCCAGGAACTCGGCGACGGTCGCGGTCGGCTCCGAAGTACCCGGCCGAGCCACCGTGTAACGGATCGAACCACCGTGCAGCGGGAGGTGTTCGACGTCGACGAGTTCGAAGCCGAACCGGGCGGCGGTCGCCTGCACCGAGCGGACCGAGAACAGATAAATGTGCTCGTCGTAGATCTGGTCGAAGTAGACCTGCTTGAGGATGTCGCCCAGATACCGATCCTCGAAGACGAACAGGCCGTCGGGGGACAGGAGGGTGTCGGCACCCTGGAAGATCGAGTCCAGGTAGGAGATGTGGCTGATCGTGTTCGCCGAATAGATCAGGTGGGCGGGTCCGTGCTCTTCGCGTATTTCTCCGGCCGTTGGGGCGTTGAAGAAATCGGTGCGCACGTTGATGCCCTGAGCCCGAGCCACCTCACCCGCCCCGGCTGCCGGATCCACACCCAAGTGCCGTATTCCGGCTTCGCTCAGGGTTTTCAGCATCACCCCGTCATTGCTGCCGATCTCAACGACAAACCTGTCCCCACCACCGGGACAGGCTCGCATGATGTGCCGCGCCACTTCCTCGCCGTGTCTCCGGATGAGCGCGGATCCGGACGCGCGATACGGATAGTCGGCGCGATACATTTCGTTCGGTGGCACCTCGTCGAGCTGTTGCACCATTGTGCAAGACGTGCAGAGTCCGACCGCCAGTTGGAAAAACGGCACTTTGGCGCTCTCTTCGGCCTTGACGAAGGCATTTGAGACAGGCTGACGTCCGAGGTCAAGGACCTGCCGAAGATCACCGCCGCACACCCGGCAACTGCGCTCGGACAATACTGCCCCCTATCTCACATCTATCTCACATCGCGACCACCGTGTGATGAGCATAGACCGGAACGGACGCCGTCAATAGGCTCCTGAGTTTCTCGAACATTAATTCGGCGGAGTGGTGTAGGCGGCTTCCAGCGGCTGGCCAGCAGGTCCGATGCGTCTGCGCAGGTCCGGCTCCGCCCGAATGGTCATTGCGGGCTGCCGCAGCTCGGCGAAGCCACGGTGAGCGGCTACCTGCATCGTCGGCCATCCCTGCAAGAAATGAGCCTGCCGAAAAGGCGCCGGCGGTCACATTTATTGGAACTGTCTGATGGCTCGCGTAATGGATGCAAATTGCGGTTAGCCGACCGAATGCGCAATCAGCTGAGGTCGCAAATGAATACATCAGAAGTCAAGGGGTTGGCGGAGGCTGACGGCAACCCTGACGAAAAGTGCCCGCGCCACACCCGGCGTATTTAGACGCCGGATCTCTTGACCTCCCGGCGAGCGGCACCTTCCAGGAGGTCGGCGGCTTTGGCGATACTGAGGGCGGGTGCGGTCATCCGGGCGGCAAGCTCGCGGGCCCGGATCGCGTAATCCGGGGCAAGGATCTGGCGTAAGTCTGCAACCAGCGACTCCTGGGTGGTCAGTGAAAATTGGCGGGCAGTACCCACTTTGAGTTGTTTCACCTGGTTTCCCCAGTACGGCTGGTCGGCCGAGCTCCACAAGATCAACGTCGGGACGCCGGCGCGCATGCTTGCCGCCGTGGTTCCCGAGCCGCCGTGGTGGACGACGGCGCGACAGGCGGGGAAGACCGACGCGTAGTTGACCACCCCCACCACCTTGACGTGGTCGAACTGAGGGGCATCGCTGAAATCGGTTCCGCCGAAACAGATTAAAGCCCGTTCGCCGAGCTGTGCGCACGCCTTCGCGATCATTTCGACCGTCTCGGTCGCAGACTCGACCGCTATGCTGCCCGATCCGAAGCAGATTGGCGGCGGACCCGCGGCGATCCACGAGGCCACATCCTCATCGGCATCGGTCGTCAGCTCCAGCGTCAATGCACCGACAAAGGGCCGTCTATCACCCCATTTCGCCCACTCGGCCGCCAGACCGGGAAAGCAGACCTCGTCGTAAGCCTGGATCTCCAGGGAACCGCGTTGGCTGATCCGGCGGGACGAGCGACGCCTGGCTTTTGGCAGCTCCAGTTCGCTGCGCTGTGCGTTCTCCGTCTTCTTCGTCGAGCGCCAGAACAACCATTCGACCGCCGTCATCGTCGAGCGAACCACCGGCGCGGGGACGCTCGGAACGAGCTCGCCGTTGGCTCGCATCGGAAAATGATGCAGCGTGGCCAGCGGAATGTCGTAATGCTCCGCGACGTTGGCGGCGGCTTGCTCAAAGTTCAGGCCAGTGGTCAGCAGGTCCGCTCCATCGGCTACCGAGGTGAGCGTCCTGCTCACGTCGCTCCAGTAGCGGATGATCGGCTCCCACACCCTGCGAACTACCCTGACCGGGCCGCGGATTGTCCAGGCGCTGCGAAAAAAGTCCCTCCACATGTTGCGAAGAAACTCCTCGTTCAGAAAGTCCTGCACCTGCGGCCCATACGGCGCCGCCGCTAGGCCGGCCGACTCGGCGAAGCTTACGAGCTCGGGTGGCACGGCCATCTGAATCTCATGGCCCCTGCGCAACAGTTCCCGCCCGACAGCGACGGAAGGCTCGACGTCGCCGCGAGTTCCATAACTGGCCAGGGCAAATCTCATCGCGAATCCTCGCCGTGTTGCAGTGCATCAGCGACTTGCGGGGTGTCGGTCATTGTCCCTGGCGTGTCCGTTGTCGATGGGCGTTTCGCTGAAGGTGCTGGCCTTTCGTCGTGTCGGCCGACCGGGTTCGTAAGAACGCCCGCTAGCCGCAGAGACGGTGCAGGCACTGGGGTCAAGCTTTCTACCGGCCGCCGATAGCACTTCGTCAAGGCTCAAGCGAGATGCGCGAGTTCACTGAACCGGCAAATCCACTAGGTGTGGGGAATCGCTGCCGCTATGACGAGCTGCCAAGCGGCTCTTGGTATACCGAATCGTCCGCCGAACCAACGTCTTGAAGAGCTGGAATTGATTCCAGACGTACAGGAGGCCCGTCGAATGGTAAGCAACCCTGAGTCTTGCCTCCAGCTGATCTTTGTCAGAGCTGGCCAAGACGGTCACCGGGTGGGTAAGTGGCAGGCTCATTTCCTCGGCGACCAGCAATGAGTAGACCTGATCCCACTTCGTGTGCGTGTGTGTGGCATCGGCCTGAAACCCGATGTTGTGGACCAGGTTGCGTGCCGGAGTAGCACAAAGGCCCGAGTTCGCCCAGATGCTGTAGACCCAGCGCCAGGCCCAGGTGTCGACTTTACCGCCGTAAACGAGATGGAAGATGGCTTCCCAATAGTAACGTTCGCTCCTCTTCGCGAAGTATTGGTCGAAGAGCTTGCGATCCCTGATCTCGGGCCATTGGGTCATGTTGAGGTCGTACTTCTCCCATGCGCGTCTCCACGTGGCCCATCCCCAGTAGTGCGGATATCGCGAGAAGTAATAGCTCTCTTTGGTCTCGGCATGGCCAAATAGGTGGTTGTTCCCCGAGATCATCATGACCCGGTCATCGTCCTCATAGCGGTTGAGGAGTTCGGCGCAATAGGGAAAAAAGGACGGGTCTGGAATGCAGTCGTCCTCGAGGATTATCGCCCTGTCGACGAATTCGAAGGCCCAGGTTATGCCCGAGGAGATGCGATGGCAGATGCCCATATTGTTGTCCGCGAAGTTCCTGTGAACCTCGCAGTCCCAATCGACTTCGTCGATGATCGCGCGCGTTGCCGCGCACTTCTCCGCCTCCCCAGGCTTATTCGGGCGGGCGCCGTCCGCGATCACCAGGAGCTTCTCTGGCTTCGCGGCCCGGATGGCCTCGAAGGCCTGTCGGGCGGTATCCGGGCGGTTGAAGACGAGGAAGATGATCGGTGGCGTTGTCGTCACGGGCCCAATCTTACGGCCTCGGGAGGCGGAATCTCGATAATCCGATCTCGGCGGGTGTTGTGGCTGAAATATGTGCTGACGCTGCGAAACTGGTTTAGCAACCATCGAGGCGAATCGTCGTCAGTGGGGTTCGACTCGCCGGGTGAGCTACGGTCGGCGTCGTCTGCCTAGTTCCGGCCCATGCCGTAGTACTCGAACCCCTCCGCTTTTAGGTAATCAGGGTCATAGACGTTGCGGCCGTCGAAAACGACGTTGCCGCGCATCGCCGATTTCACACGCTGCCACGACGGTCGCTGGAACTGCTTCCACTCCGTGATGAGCAGCAGCGCATCCGCGCCTTCGACGGCCTCGTACATATTTCCGGCATATTCGATCGAATCGCCGAGCACTTTTTTCGCCTGCTCGGTTGCTTCAGGATCGAAGGCCCGCACCGTTGCGCCAGACTCGACCAGCTTCTTCGCGATGACCAGCGAGGGGGCGGCGCGAACGTCGTCAGTTTGGGGCTTGAAGCTCAATCCCCAGAGCCCAATGCGCAGCCCCTGTAGGCCCTTCTCGGGAGACTCGCCACGGAATCGGCTGATGATCTTGGACACGAGAGTCGCCTTTTGCTCGTTGTTGACATGTTCGACCGCGTGCAGGAGGTGCATGGGCGAACCGAAGCGATCGGCCGTATGCAGCAGGGCCCGAACATCTTTCGGTAGGCAGGAGCCGCCATAGCCGATCCCAGGAAATAGGAATTCGTAGCCAATCCGGCTATCGGCACCGATCGCCTCGCGCACCGCCGAGATATCCGCGCCGGCCTTCTCGCACAAGTTTGACATCTCGTTGATGAAGGAGATCTTGGCGGCTAGAAAGCAGTTAGCTGCGTACTTCGCCATCTCGGCACTCCTGATGTCGGTGGCGATCAGCGGATGGAAGGTGCGCAGGAATGGCTCGTATAGCTCTTCCATGATCTTGAGGGCGCGTTTCGAATCGCTTCCGATGACGACGCGGTCGGGCTGCATGAAGTCCGTGATCGCCTTGCCTTGCTTCAGGAATTCGGGATTGGAGACGACATCGAAGTCGTGCCTGGTCTTCTCTTCGATAATCGCTCGAACTTCCTCGGCGGTGCCAATCGGCACGGTGGACTTGTCGACGATGACCTTGTAGCGGTCCATATACGTCCCGATATCGTCGGCTACCGCATAGACATGGGTGAGGTCGGCCGCGCCGTTTTCACCCATCGGCGTCGGAACGGCGATGAATATGACGTCGGCATGTTCGATCCCGCGCCGGCGGTCGCTGGTGAAGTCGATGAGGCCGTTCTCCCGGGCCCGAGCGATCAGTTCCGCCAGTCCAGGTTCGAAGATCGGAATCCCGCCTGCGAGCAGTAGGTCTATCTTGGCCTGGTCGATATCGACGCAGACGACGTCGTTGCCGCTGTCCGCAAGGCAGGCGCCCGTGACGAGGCCGACGTAGCCCGATCCGATCACCGAAATCTTCAAGATCATCCCCTCGTGTCCCGACCGGTCGCCGCCTATATTGCCGGAAGCGCGCGCGTCGCACGCGCGATTCCCATGGAGTCGTTCGCGGCCGCTAGCAAAACACCTATGTAGGCTGATGGGCGCGTACCGCGTCCCCAGCCGCGATACATTTGCGGAACTCGCCAGGAGTGACAGTGGGCCGTCGTAGCTTTGGTTGACTGCAGGTTCCGTGCGACGATGACCCGACATCAACGCGAGCGATCAATCAAGCGGAAGGGAGATATCCGTGACATCGGCTCCGACCGTTTCGGTGATAACTATTACATTCAACGATCTCGACGGGCTAAAGCGCACGGTCGAGAGCGTGCGCGCCCAGCGTTATCAGGGAAAAATCGAGCACATCATCATCGATGGCGGATCGGGAGAGGCCGTCGTGGCCTACCTGTCCGGATGTCAGCCTGGCTTCGCATACTGGCAGTCCCAGCCTGACAGTGGACGATACGACGCGATGAATCAGGGGATTGCTCACGCATCCGGTGATTTGTTGTGGTTCATGCATTCCACGGATTGTTTTTCCGATCAAGATGCGGTGGCAGCTGTCGTCGAGGCGATCTCCGACCACGGAGCAGTTCGCGACGTCTGGGGCTATGGGAAGAACAACCTGGTAGGTCCTGATGGCGAGGTCCTTTTCCCTCGCCCGTACGGTTACATGCCATTTGACACGCGAAAATTTCTCCTTGGCGCGACGGTTGCGCATCAAGCAACTTTTTTTGGAGCATCGCTCGTAGAGAAATTGGGCGGTTACGACCTGGAATTTGGCCTCGAGGCTGACCAATTGTTTATTTATCGAGCCGCGATGCTGCAACCTCCAATTACGATTGACCGCGTGGTGTGTAATTTTGACGTCACAGGACCCGGTTCCACACAGCCTATTCGTGAGCATCACAAAAATATTCGCCGGCTGTGGGACATGTATGGCTACTACCCCATGGGGGGTCGCCGGGGATCTTGGGCTTACCTATGCGTGAAGGAATATTTGGTTAGAGCAGATCTTGCCGCTTTCAACGCACTGAAATTCGCGAAAGCGAAGCTGGCCAAGGGGAAGTCAACACGCGACGCCGCGCCGCAGAGCGAGACGAACGTCGCATAGGACGAGGGCATGCCTGCGTTCGGGCGCGTCATTGTCCGGTAGCAGCTCGACGTCAGGTAGCGGGGGTCGGCGGCCGCAGTCGCGGTTTGAGCAGTCGTAAGCGGCCTCCGCGAGATCGCTTCGCACGGCGAGCAGGTGATGTACTTTGATACCCGGCGGACACGCGGTCTTGGCGGCCGCCAAGTGCATGCCACATGAGTCCGCAGCCAACCCATCCTTTGCAGCCTTACGAGCACTACTAGGAGTGAGAACGGCCGCGATAAGTGGGAGCAGGACACGCGGTGACGAGCAGGCATTGACGGGAACGGAAAGTGAATGAAGCGAGCAGTCATAACAGGAATCACTGGACAGGACGGCTCGTATCTGACCGAACTCCTCCTGAGTAAAGGGTACGAGGTTCATGGGCTCATCCGTCGAGCGTCGACGTTCAACACTTCGCGGATCGATCACCTCTACGTGGATCCACACCAACCGGACGCACGGCTGTTCCTGCACTACGGCGACCTGACCGACGGCACCCGCCTGGTCACCCTGCTCAGCACCATTGACCCCGATGAGGTGTATAACCTTGCGGCGCAGTCACATGTGCGCGTCAGCTTTGACGAGCCGGTACACACCGGCGACACCACCGGTATGGGCTCGATCCGACTGCTTGAAGCCGTCCGCCTTTCGCGCGTGAATTGCCGGTTTTACCAAGCGTCTTCGTCGGAGATGTTTGGCGCATCGCCACCACCGCAGAACGAGCAGACGCCATTCTATCCGCGGTCTCCGTATGGGGCGGCGAAGGTTTACTCCTATTGGGCGACGCGGAACTATCGAGAGGCGTACGGCTTATTCGCGGTGAACGGCATCCTGTTCAATCACGAATCGCCAAGGCGTGGTGAGACTTTCGTGACTCGAAAGATCACAAGGGCTGTTGCGCGTATCAAGGCCGGAGTCCAGTCGGACCTCTACCTCGGCAATCTCGACGCGGTGCGCGACTGGGGATACGCGCCAGAATACGTCGAAGGGATGTGGCGGATGCTGCAGGCACCCGAGCCCGAAGACTTCGTCCTTGCGACGGGGCGCGGCTACACCGTGCGCGAGTTCGCGCAGACCGCATTCGATCATGTCGGACTCGACTGGCAGAAGTATGTGAAGTTCGACGACCGCTACCTACGGCCCACTGAAGTGGATTCGCTGATAGGCGACGCGACCAAGGCCGCTCAGTCACTCGGGTGGAAGGCCTCGGTGCACACCGGCGAACTGGCGCGGATCATGGTCGACGCGGACATGGCCGCGTTGGAGTGCGACGGCAGGCCGTGGATCGACAAGCCAACCCTGCCCGGCTGGAGCTGATGGGGCGATGAACACAACGATCGGGATGCTTGACCGCGCAGCGCCGGTATATATCGCGGGTCACCGCGGACTGGTCGGGTCTGCCTTGGTGCGAAGGTTTCAAGCCGAGGGATTCACGAACCTCCTCACGCGGTCACACTCCGAACTTGACCTCAAGGATCGCTCCGCAACCTTCGATTTCGTTCTGGAGTCGAGGCCGCAGGTCATTGTCGATGCCGCGGCCCGGGTGGGCGGCATCATGGCCAATAACAGCTATCCGGCCGATTTTCTATCCGAAAACCTGCAGATTCAGGTCAATATGCTCGACGCCGCCGTCGCCGCACGGGTGCCGCGGCTGCTATTTCTCGGGTCCTCTTGCATCTATCCGAAGTACGCTCCGCAACCTATTCCCGAAAATGCGTTGTTGACCGGCCCTCTGGAGCCCACAAATGACGCGTACGCAATTGCGAAGATAGCCGGCATTCTCCAGGTCCAGGCGGTCAGGCGCCAATACGGCCTGGCATGGATTTCGGCGATGCCAACAAACCTTTATGGGCCGGGTGACAACTTCTCTCCCTCGGGCTCCCACCTGCTCCCGGCGCTCATTCGCAGGTATGAAGAGGCCAAAGCCAGTGGCACGCCCGAGGTGACCAACTGGGGGACAGGTACACCGCGGCGTGAGCTCCTGCATGTCGACGATCTGGCAAGCGCGTGTCTCTACCTCTTGGAACACTTTGATGGTCCCAGCCACGTCAACGTGGGTACCGGCATCGACCATTCCATCAATGAGATAGCCGAGATGGTCGCCGCGGCGGTGGGGTATACGGGCGAAACTCGCTGGGACGCAACGAAACCGGATGGGACGCCGCGCAAGCTGCTCGACGTCTCATTGTTGCAGGATTTGGGGTGGCTGCCCAGCATTACGCTGCAGAGCGGTATTGAAGCAACTGTGTCCTGGTACCGAGCGAACGCGGATGCGGTGAGGCAGTGAACGGGCGGCATCCCGCGCCTTAAACGAATCGGTCCGCGTGGATGAGGCCGGCACATCCCGGCGCCGACGTGCGTTGACCGTTGCCATGGTGGTGGCCCGTCCGGCCGGTGGGTCGAACGGCCGGGCAGCCGGGCAGATTCAGCATCGCCAAGGTTCTCCTCCGCGCATATTCGCGTGCTAATGTGGCGCGGTGGAATTCTTTCGCAATGTTCGCTTGATCGCTCGCAACGTCAGTATGGAGACGCTGCGTCACTTCGATCGCAAACGCCTGCTAATCAATCAACTCGAAGCCTTGAAGGTAAATGTCGTTATTGACGTCGGGGCGAACTCGGGGCAATTCGGCGCGTCGTTGCGGCGTGCGGGATACAAGGGCCGCATTGTCTCGTTCGAACCTCTGTCTGAAGCGTTTTCTCAGTTGCAACGCAAAGCTGCCAGCGATCCATTGTGGGATTGCCGGCAATGCGCGTTGGGTGACGCCGAACAGACAATAACGATCAACGTCGCAGGGAACGCCGGCGCAAGCAGTTCCGTCTTGCCGATGCTGAAGAGTCATCAGGATGCCTTCCCGCCTGCGAATTATGTCGGCACAGAAGAAGTGCCCATACATAGGCTGGACTCCCTGGCCCCTGAATTTCTGAAACCCGACGACGTGATGTTTCTCAAGATCGATGTCCAGGGATTCGAGAAAGAGGTGCTCGCGGGCGCAAAAGAAACGGTGAACGACCGCTGCGTCGGCATGCAGCTCGAACTGTCCTTCCTGCCGTTGTACCAGGGCGACATGCTCATTCATGAATCGCTCGAACGTGTGTATTCGATGGGTTTCGTACTCACGGGCCTGCTGCCGGGATTCACCGATCCGCGCAATGGGCGGATGCTCCAGGCCGACGGCATTTTCTTCCGCGGCGACGATTGACTGCGCGTGCGGCCGTCACCCCGTGACGAAACGGCAGGCGTGACCCAGCGAGCAACCCCTGGACGGAGATCGTTCGAAGAAGACGAACACCGGGCGGTCCGCTGCTAACGTGACAGGGGCCATGACCGCGCCACTGTTTTCGATCATCGTGCCCACCTTCAATGCAGCGGCGACAATCCGAGCCTGCCTGGAAAGTATCGTCCACCAGACCTACGACGAATTCGAAGTGGTTATCGTCGACGGCGGGTCGACGGACGAAACCCTCGAGATCGCGCGGGGCTTCGGTACCACGCTCGGCGCCCGCCTAGTCGTTCACAGTGGCCCCGACGAAGGCCCCTACGATGCCATGAACCGCGGCGTCGAGATCGCGACGGGAGCGTGGCTACTGTTCCTGGGGGCCGACGACACTCTTTACGAATCGGACACCTTGGCCCGCGTGGCAACCTTCATTCGCGACCATGAAACCAGTGACCTCGTGTATGGCGACGTCATCATGCGCTCAACCGAGACTCGCCACGCCGGCGCCTTCGACCTCGACCGCCTGCTGTTCGAAACGAACCTTTGCCACCAATCGATCTTTTACCGCCGCAAGCTCTTCGCCGGGATCGGCCCGTACAACCTGCGCTACCCGGTGTGGGCCGACTGGGACTTCAACATCCGGTGCTTCTCCAATCCAGCCCTAGTAACCCAGTACATGGATATCGTCGTCGCGCGCTACAACGATATGACCGGCCTCAGCATGCGGGAGGGGGTCGACAGGGAGTTCAGGAAACGGCTCCCCATGTACTTCTGGGTGGCGGCATGGGAGACCTGCAGCAGAATGCTGGCTTTCTTGAAAGACAAGGAAAACCGCAAATTGGCGGTCCGCTCGCGCCTGATCAGGTACCGGGCGGCATCCAACGCACGGCAAGCATCTGGAGTCACGGGTGAGTGAATCAGGACAGCCCTTGCTCATCGTGAGGGGGAGATGGGGCATGCCGTTCGCGCCTTTCGTCCAGATTCTCGGCCTCGGATGTGTCGACGGTTTATCCACGATCTCTTGGTTATCTCATCGTCCCCCGGCGAGTCTGGAACCAGCCGTGTAGTTGTGCTGGCACCTTTAGGCCTTCGTCTCACCCTGAAGTTTGATCGATACCTCCCGCTAGAGGACGAGGTGGGACGTCCGCGATATCGCACTGCCCATGATCTCGGATGCCCAAGGGGCGCAACGTCTTACGCGTTGGATTCCGCAGCGATCCGGTACCCGCGGACCGCTAAAGGAAAGAAGGCGGCAAGGAACGCGACCGCCCACATCAGCGTCATAGCAACGGGCCACAGGATGGGGCCGCCGTGGGCGAGTGATCGCATCGCCTCGATGGGCGGGGAAATCGGCTGCACATGGACGAATGTTTGAAGCCAACTCGGGTATTGCCCGACCGGAGTGGTGCCAGGATTGAGAAAGGCGATCGCGACGGTGCCGCCCGCCAACCAGGTGGTCATGGCGCGGCCGTTGGTGCGGATAACGAGGGCCATTGCCAGCGTTGCGAACTCGACAACCACGACCGACGGAATCAGTACGTACAACAAGGCCGAGACCCAGCCGTGTGAGAAGCGCAGCCCCATGGTGACTCCGAGGGCGGTGATGAGGATCGTGCCGATGAGTACGCGCGTGGCCTCCGCCGTGAGCCGCCCGGTCAGCGCGCTGGCGCGGTGTACAGGCAACATCCACATTCTGCTGATCAGCCCCGACTGGCGGTCATCCGTAATTCCAACGGAGTTGGCTAAGCCGCCGAACAGCGCGGACAGCACCGCGCACGTCGGGACCAGCCCGTAGATGCTTTCGACGCCGGTAATCCGACGCACCTGGTCGCCCAAGACCGCTTGATAGAGCAGCAGAAGGCCGATGGGCAGGAGCAGCGACCCCATCAACACGGCTCGGTCACGCCGCCATTTAGTCAGAAGCCGAGCAGCCTGCACCCAGCTCTGGGCCAGAAGCGAGCCCTGCACTCGTGTTCCCGATGTCATCCTGCTCGCCGTTGCATTCGTAGCGTGATGCCCCCAAAGATCACGACCATCCCGACACACCAGGCCAGGCTCGCCGCCAAATTGCTGGTCGATAGGTGCCCGGCGCCCAGTCCGCGCAGCGTCTCGGCGACCTGTGACACCGGTTGGTTGCGCACGTAAGGGCGCAAATAGCCGGGAAACGCCTTTTCGGGGGCGATTCCGGTGGACAACATGAACAACAGCAGCTGGGGAACGAACAGCAGATAGCTCGCGCCCTGCAGGCTCTTCGACCGCGAACCCAGTGCGTCGGCGCCCAGCGCGACGGCTAAGCACAGCAGCAAGGCGATGAGCATGAAGGCTGCCGCGGAGCTGATTCCGCCGGTCATCCGGAATCCGAACGCGTAGCCGGCTGCCATCGACACGGAGAGGGCGAGGATGCCACGCATCATGGTGGCGGTTACACGGGCGCTTACAGGCGTCGCCGCGGCGATCGGCAGCGTTCGTAACCGCTCGCCGAACGCTGACAAGTGGTCACGGGCGGCGCGGTCAGCCGTCATCAGCGCGACGAAGATCATCGACTGGACGACCACCGCGGGCAGCAAGTACTGCGCGTAGCTCACGTGGCCGGTGTCGACGAGGCCGTGCAGCGCCACGGTGAAGCCGGCCAAATACACGACCGGTGACACCAGCTCGAAGATCAGGCCCCCGTCGCGTGCTGAGGACATCAGCGAACGTTCGGTGAGGGCAGCGAGGCCGCTCATGGCCGAGCCACGGTCCGTTCGGTGAGATGCAGGAAAGCCTCATCCAATGAGGGCTTGCGCAAGGAGATGTCGGCGAGTTCGATGCCCAGCGCATCGACCCTGCGAAACACCTCGGCCAGTGTCGCCACCCCGTCGGGGGCGAACACCGATACCGAATTGGTGTCGCTGTCGACGTCCAACCCTTCGAACCCGGCCAGCGCCGTCGCGATCCGCGGCAGGTCGGCGGGATCAGCGGGGCTCACCTGGCAATAGCTGGCACCTACTCGGCGCTTGAGGTCCTCGGCGGTGCCGCTCGCGATCACCTGCCCGTGGTCGATCACGACGATCGAGTCGCTCAGCTGGTCCGCTTCTTCTAGGTACTGCGTCGTCAGTAGTACGGTCACTCCTTGCCCGGCCAACGAGCTCACGAGTGACCACACGTCGCGGCGGCTGCGGGGGTCGAGCCCGGTGGTCGGCTCGTCGAGAAAAAGCACCTTCGGCCGTACCATCAGGGCGCACGCGACGTCCGTGCGCCGCCACATGCCTCCTGAATAGGTGGAGATCAGACGATCGGCGACCGCGCCCAGGTCGAACTGCTCGATCAGCTCTTCGGCGCGAGCCTTTGCCTGTCGGCGATGCAGGCCTCGCAGCCTGCCGAACAGGATCAGATTCTCCCTGCCGGTGAGCAACGTATCCATCGCGCTCTTCTGCCCGGTCGTCGAGATGCTTGCCCGCACCTGCGCCGGCTGGCGGACAATGTCGAATCCGGCGACGGTGCCACGCCCAGCGGTCGGACGAATCAGGGTCGACAGGATGTTGATGGTGGTAGTCTTGCCGGCACCGTTATGGCCGAGCAGCCCGCAGACCGTTCCGACCGGAACGGAGAAGTTCACGCCACGGAGGGCATGTGTGTCGCGGCCGAAAGTCTTTGCTAGGTCGACAACCTCGATTGCCAGTTGGCTCACGTTAGGAAGTATTTCATGGTGCTGACATCACGTCGGCCAGATTGGTCGTACATGCTCCTCCGTGAAATCTTCGGCCGACAGCAAATAACGCGTGGCCGCCGCAGCGGCATGGGTGAATGAATTGACATCTAAACGGTAGTCCTTGGCAATTCCGCCGTCGGTGCATCCTCGCCGAACTCCCGGTGCAGGAGGAGAGAACGCACCAGCGGACGGGGCCCCTCGGAGCGAAGCATCAGGCTGGCCGGCCGGGGCCGAACCACCTGCGGCCACCAGAACCACCGTCCGAGGATCGTGGCAATTGTAGGTGTCATGAAGGAACGTACGATCAAGGTGTCGAACAAGAGACCGAGGCCGATCGTGGTACCGACCTGGCCGATGATCCGCAGGTCACTGGCCACCATCGAGGCCATCGTGAACGCGAACACCAGACCGGCGTTGGTCACGACTTTGCCGGTACCGCCCATGGCGCGGATGATGCCCGTCTTTATCCCGCCGGCCAGTTCCTCTTTCATCCGGGACACCAGCAACAGGTTGTAGTCGGAGCCGACCGCCAAGAGGACGATCACCGACATCGGCAGCACCATCCAGTGCAATTTGATCCCGAAGATGTACTGCCAGATCAGTACCGAAAGCCCGAACGAGGCGCCCAAGGAAAGAGCGACGGTGCCCACGATCACCAGTGCCGCCACGAAGCTTCGCGTCAAGATGAGCATGATGATGAAAATCAGGCAGAGCGCACCGACGCCGGCGATGAAGAGGTCGTAGGTGGACCCGTCGCGGAAGTCCTTGTACGTCGACGCCGTGCCGGCGATTAAGATTTTGGAATTCTCCAGCGGCGTGTTCTTGAGCGCCTCTTCCGCGGCCGTCCGGATCTTGTCGATACGCGCCACCCCCTCGGGCGTGGCAGGGTCGCCAAGGTGGGAAATGATGAACCGAGCCGCTTTTCCGTCCGGAGACAAAAATTGGCTCATCGCCTTCTTGAAGTCCGCATTTTCGAAAATATCCTGGGGCAGATAAAACGAGTCGTCATTCTTGGAAGCGTCGAACGCCTCGCCCATGGCGACGGTGTCCTTGTCGTTGCTGTCCATCTGGCCGATGATTCCGGACATGGTGCTGTGATTCGTCAGCATCATCTGCCGCATGTCCTCGGACATCGCGATCATCGGCGGAAACTGCTCGAGCAGCTGCGGCAAGATCAAGTCCATGTGATCGAGATGGACGAGGAGCTCTTTCATCTTGTCGCTCAGCGTGTCGACACCGTCAAGCGTTTCGAAAATGTTGCGCAATGACCAGCAGATGGGAATGTCGTAGCAATGGCGTTCCCAGTAGAAATAGCTTCTTATCGGTCGGAAGAAATCCTCGAAATTCGATAGGTCGTCCCGAAGGTCACTAACTACCTCGAACATCTCGTGCGTCTTGGCGATCGAGTCATGAGTCAGGGCGGTAATCTGCTTTTGCAGCTCGTACATGCGCTTCATGTGCTTGATCTGCTCGGCCAACATGTCGGCCTGGACTACGAGGTCGTCCATCCGGGCCTGCATGTATTTGATGTCTTGGTGGATGATCGCCTGCTGCATGCTGAGCAGGAAGGGGATCGAGGTGTGCTGAATCGGCGTGCCCTCGGGCCGAGTGATGCCCTGCACGCGCGAGATTCCGTGAACCTGGAAGATTCCCTTGGCCAGGCGGTGCAACACGAGGAAATCCGCGGGGTTGCGCATGTCGTGATCGGCCTCGATCATCACGATTTCCGGCATCATTCGTGCTTGCGAGAAATGGCGATCGGCCGCGGCGTAACCGACATTCGCCGGGATGTCCTTGGGGATGTATGCCCGGTCGTTGTAGCTCGTCTTATAGCCGGGCAGGGTCACCAGGCCGACCAGCGCGACCGCGATCGTTGCGACCAGGATCGGCACCGGCCAGCGGACGATCGCGGTCCCGACCCGGCGCCATCGGCCGAAGCCGATGTAGTGCTTGGGGTCGAAGAGCCCGAATCCGCTGCCGACGGTGATGACCGCAGGAACCAGGCTCAGCGCGATCAGGACCGAAACGAGCATGCCCACGGCGCACGGCACACCGATGGTCTGGAAGATGGGCATCCGGGTGAAGCTCAGGCACAGCATCGCTCCGGAGATCGTCAGACCGGAACCCAGGACGACGGGCGCCACACCGCGGTACGTAGTGTAGAAAGCCGTCTCCCGGTCCTCGCCCGCCTGGCGCGCCTCCTGGTACCTTCCGAAGAAGAAGATGCCGTAGTCGGTGCCGGCCGCCATGGCGAGGGCCACCAGCAGGTTGATGGCGAACGTGGAGAGCGCGACGACGCCGTTGTCGCCGAGGAACGCGATAACCCCCCGTGCCGCAAACACTTCGATCCCGACCGTGATCAGCAGCAAAATCACGGTGAAGACCGACCGGTAGACGAACATCAACACCGTAAAGATGATCACCGCGCCGATCAGGGTCATCTTCAGGATGGAACTGTCACCGGCGTGCTGCATATCCGAAACGAGCGCCGCCGGCCCGGTGACATAGGCGTGCAAGCCCGGGGGCGGAGGTGTCCGCGCGATGATATGGCGGACGGATGCAATCGAGTCCTGGCCCAGCGTGGTGCCCTGGTTACCGGCGAGATTCATCTGGACGTACACGGCTTTACCGTCCGGGCTTTGCGCGCCCGCCGCGGTGAGCCGATCGCCCCAGAGGTCCTGCACGTGCTCGACGTGTTTGGTGTCCGCCCTTAATTCGCGGACCAGCCGGTCGTAGTACGCGTGCGCATCGTCGCCGAGCGGCTGCTGGCCCTCCAGGACAAGCATCGCGAAGCTGTCCGAGTCGGACTCCTTGAAGTCCTTGCCCATCCGCTGCATCGCCTGCACCGCCGGAGCGTCCTGCGGGGCCATCGGGACTGAATGCTCCCGCCCGACCGTTTCGAGCCACGGAACACAGAACGAAACCAGCAGCGTGAACGCCACCCAGCCCAGAATGATGAGCAGCGCGAGCCTGCGGATCGTCCGTGATGCAGAGAAGGCACCCGGGCGCGGGTTACTCATGCCGTCCCCGCCCCCGACCAGACGTGAAAGCCCGCCACTTATCGCGAATCTTTCAGCAGCAAGGAGCGCACCAACGGGCGCGGTCCGGTGGGCCTGAGCAGGGCGCTCGCCGGCCGGGGCCGTACGCGCTGCGGCCACCAGAACCAGCGCCCCAGCAGCGCGGCAACCGACGGGGTCATGAACGCGCGGACGACCAACGTGTCGAACAGCAGGCCCATGCCGATGGTCGTGCCCACTTGGCCGATGCTGCGCAGGTCGCTGACCACCATCGACCCCATGGTGAAGGCGAACACCAAACCCGCGTTCGTGACCACCTTCCCGGTTCCGCCCATTGCACGGATGATGCCGGTGTTGATGCCGGCGCCCAGCTCCTCTTTCATGCGGGACACCAACAACAGGTTGTAATCAGACCCCACCGCTAGGAGGACGATCACCGAGGTGGACAGCACGGTCCAGTGCAGCGGTTCGTGGAGCAGGTTCTGCCAGACGAGGATGGACAGGCCGAATGACGCCCCCAACGAGAGCAAGACCGTTCCCACGATCACCATGGCCGCAATGAAACTGCGCGTCATGATCAGCATGATGATGAAAATGAGGCAGAGCGCGGACACGCCGGCAATTAACAGGTCGAACTTGGAGCCGTCTACCAAGTCTTTGGTGATCGCCGCGGTGCCGGTGAGATAGATTTTGGCGTTTTCCAGGGGCGTGCCCTTCAGCGACTCCTCGGCCGCCGTCTTGATGGCCTCGACCCGCGAAAGACCCTCGGGCGTCGCCGGGTCCCCGCGCTGCGAAATCAGCAGCCGGAAGTCCTTGCCGTCGGGCGACATGAACACCTTCTCCACCCGCTTGAAGGCATCCGAGCCGTCGATGATTCCCGGCGGTAAATAGAAGGAGTCGTCGTTTCGGGACGCGTCGAAAGCCTGCCCCATGGCGCTCGGATCCTTGACGCTCGAATCCATCTGACCCATGACGCCGGACATGGTGCTGTGCATCGTCAGCATCATGCTGCGCATGCCCTTCATGATCTCGATCATCGGAGGGATCTCCATGACCATCTGCGGCAGGATGACATCCAGCTGATCGAGGTTCTCGACCAGGGCTTTCAACTTGTCGTTGATCTCGTCGACGCCGTCAAGCGCGTCGAAGATAGATCTGAGCGAGAAGCAGACCGGAATGTCGTAGCAGTGTCGTTCCCAATAGAAGTAGCTGCGAAGCGGCCGAAAGAAATCCTCGAAATCGGAAATGCGATCGCGCAACTCCGACGTGATGTCTTGCATTTCGTGCGTTGTGCGGACCATCTGATGGGTGGTGGTCACCAACTCACGCATCAGGCTCACCATGTGCTCCATGATGGCGATCATTTTGCCCATCTCTTCGGCCTGCTTGAGCATGTCATCCATCCGGTCTTTCTGGAATGCCATGTTCTGCAGTTGGCTCGCCTGGGACATGCTCATGATCCACGGAATGGTCGTGTGCTGGAGCGGGACCCCTTCGGGCCGGGTGACCGTCTGCACCGTCGAAATTCCCGGAACGGCGAGGACGCCCTTGGCCAGCTTGTTGATCACCAACATGTCCGTTGGATTTCGCAAATCATGATCGGTCTCGACCAGGAGAATTTCCGGCATCATCATTCGCGAGCCAGGGAAGTGCCGTTCTGCGGCCGCATACCCGACGTTGGCCGGAATGTTCTGCGGTATGAATTTCTGATCGTCGTAGCTGGGTTTGTAATTCGGCAGGGTCAACAACCCGATGAGCGCGATCGCCAACGATGCGATCAGGATCGGCGCCGGCCACCGAACAATCGCGGTGCCGAACCGTCGCCATCGGTGCGTCGAGATGGGCCGCTTCGCTTCGAACAGACCGAAACGGCCGCCGGCGGCAAGCAACGCCGGCCCCAGTGTCAGCGCGACGAGCACCGCTATCGCGATGCCGACGGCGCAGGGGATGCCCAGTGGCTGGAAATACGGGAGCCGGGTGAAGCTGAGGCACAGCACCGCCCCGGCAATGGTCAGACCCGACGCCAACACCACCTTGGCGACGCTGCCGAAGGTCGTATAGAAAGCCATCTCGCGGCTTTCGCCCACCGACCGGGCTTCTTGATACCGGCCGACGAAAAATATCCCGTAGTCGGTTCCCGTCGCGATTACCGCTGCTACCAATAGGTTGACGGCGAAAGTGGTGAGGCCAACAATCCCCAAATGGCCGAGCAATGCGACCATTCCCCGGGCGATCTGCAATTCGAGTCCGACGATCAGTAGCAACAGAATTACGGTGACGACCGACCGATAGACGAGGAGCAGTGTAATAAAGATGACCGCCAGGCTCGCAACGGTGACCAACATGACCGTTTTCTGGCCGGCGATGTTCATATCCGCGACGATCGGCGCAGGGCCCGTGACATAAACCTTTAGGCCCTGCGGAGGGTCCGCACGCTGCACGATCTTGCGGACCGCCGCGACGGATTCGTCACCCTGACTGCCACCCTGGGTGCCATTCAGATTGACCTGCACGTAGGCGGCCTTGCCGTCTTGGCTTTGCGCCGCCCCCCGGGTGATCGGGTCGCCCCAGAAGTTTTGGACGTGCTGCACATGCTTGTGGTCGTCTTCGAGAAGGCGAACCAAACGGTCGTAGTAGTGGTGCGCATCGTCGCCGAGTGGCTGCTGGCTTTCCAGCAGGATCATTGCCAACGCGCCGGAGTTGGTTTCCTTGAAGTCCTGACCGAGGCGCTCCATCGCTTTGAATGAGGGCGCGCCGATCGGGCTCAGCGATACCGCGTGCTCCGCCTCAACCTGTTCCAGCGACGGAACGCCGATGCTGATGAGCACCGCGATACCCAACCAACCCAAGATGATCGGCACGGAGAATCGGTGGATCATCCGCGCGAAGAATGGCCGCGAGGCCCGTTCCGTATCCAATTCTTGATTGCTCATGTCGCTGTCAACACGCAGTAGGTGAACGCGTTCAACTCGTGTGAGATCCTCTCGGCTTTGACCACACCATCCACCACGATGCGGCACCCCAAGGTGTCGCTATCGCCCTGTGCGACAACGTTTCCCACGATCGAAGGGAGGGTGGTCGCGATGTCGAACGTCCAAGGAAGATGGATGCCGTTGATGTGATTCGGCTCGCCGTTCGCGTCGAAGTAGCTGATGTCGGCCATCGCGCCAGGAGGTCCGAAAACCTCGTATTTAACGTGCTTGGGGTTGAAGGGTTTGGTGTCCTGCTGCCGGGTGTCCGCGTAAGAAGGACGCTTTTCGGATCCGAATATCCCGTGCAAGCGGGAAACGGTCAGACCGCCGGCGGCGACAACGGCAACGATGACCATTGGAATCCATAAGTGCTTGAGAGCTCTGAACAATCCCGCTCGCCGAGTCCGCCGGTTTTCCCGAGGCGCGCGAACCGCGCCGACCTCATCGGAAGATCGACGAGCAAAGGGCGAAAAACGGCGTCGGCGGTCAGACTGTTGACTGATGTCGCGGCCTTTCGTGATGGCGATATCGGGCCGGGCCCGCACGTCGGGATCGACCACCGCACCCCCTTCTACCCGTTTCTGACGTCTCTTGCCATATCCGCCGGCCCGAACAAACTGTTACATGCGGATCGCGAGACCAGACTGCGGTACATCGATCGCGGTGTACGTCGCAGACTAGTCGTGCTCCGGCACCTCTTACGAGCCCCGCCCCCCGGGGAGCGCGACCAGGTCTTGATGAGTAAACCACGCCAGCGGTCTCCGTATCAGCCCTTCGTTCAGGAGATACGGGATCGTAATGCATACCGCGTGCTTAACGGCTGTTTCTAGATCGCCCGTCCCGGATGGTCCGCTCGGATATTTCCCCCCGCCGAGGGCCGCCGACTGGCCGGCGGCCCTAGCCAGCTAACGGCGCTCGGCGCCCATAGTCAATGGGTTCCGCGGCGTTGCTTCGGCCGCGGGCCGCCAGGCATCGGCCTGGGCCTCTTCTGGGTGGTCGTCGGGTCCGTTCTCGTGGCGCCTCGGGCCACCGGAACGGGCGCGCCTCGTCGTGATTTTCCCGGGGGCTCGAGCGCCGGTATCCTCGTCAACGACAAGCACCCAAAATTCCATCGTCCTTGAAGGCCGACCTTGCCCAATCGCGAGCCGCATCGGTGAGCCATTACTGCAGGTCACAGCAGCCAACGACGGCCGCTGCGCAGCCCTGTACCAGCCCAATCTTTAGGGCGCGTTAAGAGCCTGACGGGTCACCCCGGGAACTTTGTCCAAACCACGGACGCGCGCTAGTGGCTCCCGTATGGTTTGGAACCGTTCCACTCATGTCAACTAGCAGCTTGGAGAACTGTGAGCATCAATCCGTTCGACGACGACAACGGCAGTTTTTTCGTCTTGGTGAACGACGAGGAGCAACACAGCCTCTGGCCGGCCTTCGCCGACGTTCCAGCCGGCTGGAAAGTGGTCTACGGCGAGGCCGATCGCGCTGCATGTTTGGAGTACATCGAACAGAACTGGCCCGACATTCGGCCAAAGAGCCTGCGAGACAAGCTCGCAACGGGCCGGGGTTTTGACCAGTAACGAGTCGGGGTATGGGGCGGATGGAGCTTTGGGGGAGTCGATGGGAGTTGGTGATCACACACTTCCGCTGACGCGCGGACAGCTCGACATCTGGCTTTCGCAGGAAACGGGCTTCGTCGGCACGGAGTGGCAGCTCGGGCTTTTGATCAGGATCGACGGTCCGGTCGACCGCGATGCCCTCGGGCGCGCCCTCACCCAGACCGTCGCGGAGGCCGAGGCCGGCCGCGTCTCGTTCTTCGAGGTCGACGGCCACGTGGTCCAGAAGCCGATCGACTACCCGGACGTCGAGCTCGCCTTCCACGACCTGACTTCCCTGCCCGACCCCGTGCAGGAAGCCCGCGCGATGGCGTCGTCGATCCAGCGGACGCCCATGGACTTGAACGGGCAGCTGTTCCAATTCGTGCTATTCCAAACCGGGGTTGACGAGTTTTATTTGTTCGGTTGCTGCCACCACATAGCAATCGACGGATTGGGTATGGCGCTGGTGGCCCGTCGCGTTGCCACAATTTATTCGGCCATGATGGCCGGAAAGCCCATTCCCGATGCGTATTTCGGCTCGGCGCAGGATTTGGTCGACCTGGAGTCGGGATACGAGGCTTCCTCCGACTACCAGGAAGACCAAGCGTACTGGAGCAACAACCTCCCACCGGAGACCGCGTGGGTCGATCGCCCGGCCGAGGCCACCAGCGGCAAAGACCACTATTCGCCGTCCGCGTCCGTCCAGCTGGACCCGTCCGTCACCACCCGGATCAAGGAGCTGTCCAAGAAGCTGGGCATCCGTCGGTTTTCGGTCACCACCGCGGCGTGCGCGCTCCTGGTGCGGGCCTGGTCGGGGAGCGGCTCGCAGGTCGCGCTCGACTTTCCCGTGAGCCGCCGGGTGAGCCAAGAGTCGAAAACGCTTCCCGGCATGTTCGCCGGGGTGGTGCCGCTGGTGCTGGACACGTCGCCCACCGCCACCGTCGCCGACTTCTGCAACCACGTCGACACCCGAATCCGGGAGCTGCTGCACCACCAGCGGTTCCCGGTGCACACCCTCGAGAGCGACGGCCTGCGGCAGGCGGCGAACCGGGTCGGCATCAACTTCCTTCCGATGCGGCTGACGCTGGACCTCGCCGGTTCGCCGGCGACGGCGAGTTACACCAACCATGGGCCCGTCGGGCACTTCAGCCTGTTCTTCCTCGGCGCCGGCGACCAACTCTTCCTCAGCACCGCGGGACCGGGCCAACCGTTCGCGGACTTCGGCGTGGCCGATCTGGCGGCGCGCATGCAGCAGGTGCTGGAGGAGATGACCGCCGACCCGGAGCGGTGGCTGTCCTCGGTCGACCTTCTCGCCGCCGACGAGCCGGCCCGGCTCGACGAGTGGAGCAATCGGGCGGCCCTGACCCAGCCGGTGCCCGGGCCCGTCTCCATCCCGGTCGCGTTCGCCGAACACGTGCAGCGATCGCCAGAGGCGCTGGCGGTGACCTGCGCGGCCAAGTCGTTGACGTACGCCGAACTCGACGAGGCTTCCAACCGCTTGGCGCATCTGCTGGCCGGCCACGGGGCGGGCCCGGGCGACTGCGTGGCGGTGATGTTCCCGCGCTGCGCCGACGCGATCGTGGCCATGCTCGCCGTGCTCAAGACGGGTGCGGCCTACGTGCCGATCGACCCGGCGCACTCGGCCGCGCGCATGGAGTTCGTGCTTTCCGACGCGACGCCCTGCGCGGTGATCACCACGGCGGACCTGCGGTCGCGGCTGGACGGGCACGACCTGCTGGTCGTCGACGTCCACGACCCGGCCGTCGAAGCGCAGCCCAGCACGGCGCTGCCCGCGCCGGCGCCGCAGAACGTCGCCTACATCATCTACACCTCCGGGACCACCGGAACCCCCAAAGGCGTTGCCATTCCTCATCTCAACGTCACGTGGCTGATCGAGTCGCTCGACGAGGGCCTGCCCAAGGGGCAGGTGTGGACGCAATGCCATTCCGCGGCCTTCGACTTCTCCGTGTGGGAGATCTTCGGCGCGCTGCTGCGCGGGCGCCGATTGCTGGTGGTGCCCGAGTCCGTGGCGAGCTCCCCGGACGAGCTTCACGACCTGCTGGCCGCCGAAAAGGTCAGCGTGCTGACGCAAACCCCGTCCTCGGTGGCGATGTTGCCGGCGGAGGGCCTCGAGTCCACCGCCTTGGTGGTGGCCGGCGAGGCCTGCCCGGCCGACGTGGTGGAGCGGTGGGCGGCGCCAGGGCGGGTCATGCTCGACGCCTACGGCCCCACCGAAACCACGGTGTGCGCCTCGATCAGCAAGCCGCTGACCCCCGGAACCGGCGTCGTGCCGATCGGTTCACCGATTTCCGGCGCGGCGATGTTCGTCCTCGACAAGTGGTTGCAGCCGGTGCCTGCCGGTGTGGTCGGTGAGCTGTACCTGGCGGGCCGCGGCGTCGGGATCGGATACGTGCGCCGCGCCGGGTTGACGGCTTCCCGGTTCGTGGCCAACCCCTTCGGCGGTCCCGGAGCGCGTATGTACCGCACCGG
>NZ_LZJJ01000448.1:0-17952 GCF_001667625.1 Mycobacterium sp. E1715 | reverse complement strand
GGCCCGGTTGGCCTGCCGACGCTCGGCCGCATCATCGGTGACGGTGTCGAGGGGAAAACTTGCCGCGGGGTCGCGGACGCCGTTGACGAGGTGCATACGGCAAGCATGCCCGAACGCGCGCCGGCGCCCCACCCCGCTGGGCCGGCGTTTCCGCGACCCGCTCGGGGGTGGGCCTCGGGGCGCGGCGGGCGTCGTCGCGTGTTTCGGCACCCGTTGCTGCGGTCGGGCGATAACTCGGCATAAATGCCGTTTCCGTTAATTATGGCGGAGTTTCGCGCGGTCGTCACCGGACAGGAAGTTTGCCGATTGCCGAGCGCCGAACCGGCGCGTGTGTAAAAGTATCGAGTGGCCGAACCATTAACCGATCGGCGCGTACACAAATACCGACGGCTAGAAGTTGATCCCACCCTGAGGAGCCACCATGAAGAACATCGCACGCTTGACCGGCCCAGTCGCCGTGGGTTTGGCGAGCATGGCTGTCATCGCCGCTCCCTTGGCGAATGCGGACGCGACGGATGACGTTTTCCTGCAGGCGCTCGGACAGCAGGGAATCACATTCCCCAACCTGTCGAATCAGACGGTCGTCAATGCCGGACATGGCGTTTGCCAGGACTGGACCAATGGCGCGACGCTGGCACAGACATTGGCCGACGTAAAGAGTGCGCTGCAGTTATCTGACAACAATTCGGGTTACTTCATCGGCGCGGCAACGCAGTCGTACTGCCCGCAGTACGTCAGCAAAGCCACGCAGAGCTAATCGGGGTTCCGCGGTAACTTCTTCTGGTCTGGGCGAGTGCTGCCGTCGGGCGACGAGCCAAAACGCCTCGGCAGCAGCATGAACATCACCGGGAACCGTAGTCGCGCGTCGCGGTGGGAGAGTTCGAGGAACACGGTCTCTATCTCGATGTTCCGGATCGGTTGTCGCTCCATCATCAAACGCGTGCGCAGGTGATGCGGGCTTTTCAGCCACTCGACCAAATTCATGCCCGCGACTCTACCCTTCTGACGAAAGTCATTGCGGGGTCGAATGATTTCCCTGGATCACGTCAGCGGGCGTTCAGCTGGCTGGTGATGTCCGTGGTGTTCGTCTTGCCGTCGTGGTGGTGATCGGTGGTGTTGCGGCATTGTCCGTACAGCATGATCTGCCCGTAACTGTGGTCGGAGGGGGAGTAGCTCATATTCGCCGTCACCCCATCCTTGTTCAGCGTGGTGCCGAAGTAATGCTGTCCGGGAGGGGCGCCGTCGTTCCAGCCATGAGCCACCATCGCGGCGTGCACCTGCTGGAAGTACGCGTCGGGGTCGCCCTGCAACAGGAAACTCATGGTGACGGTGCCCATGTAGGGCGGATCTCCCTGGTCGTTGCAGGAGGCGAACGAGAAACCCCCGCTGAGTCCCCGCAAATTCGCCACGGCCGCAATCTGTTTCGCCGGATCGACAACCTGAGCCATGGCCTGGTCGTCGGTCAGGGGATGCGCGGAATCATCCACCGGATGAGAGGAACCGGGGGAATGTTGTTTGGGCGACATGGAACCGCATCCTCCTATCAACAGCGTGACGACGGCCGCCAGCGCGGCAAGCGCTGCCTGCCGCGACCGCTTGCGCCGGCGCTCAATGGTGGTGCTGGCCATCGAAGAAGTGATTGTCGGTGACAGAACCCGGCGGGCGGTTCCACTCCGGGTCGACGACCGCCGGGGTATGTGGTCCGACGGTGACCGGGGGGAGCCCGGGAATCCTGATTTGGACGCCGCCTATCTGGTGACGATGTCCGGCCGTCAGGCCGTCGGCTTCCAACGCGTCTCCGTGGCCCGAGACGATGTCGGCCATGCTGTGCAGCGCCTCGCTTCCGGGATAGTAGTAGTGCGAATGGTCGTGGGGGTTAATGCCGTTCGCGCCGGGCACCTCGGCGCGGAACCGCGTCGATCCGAAGCCGTCGACGGCGGGATCGGCGCCCAGGCCGGGGTCGCTGCCCATCACCTGCCCGACGATGTCGTCGCCGAAGAAGTGCTTGCTCAAGCCATTCAGCTGGCCGAGCATTCCGACCGGGTCAGTGGAGGCGTCCCCGACGAACACATGACCGCCGTCCAGGTGGAAATCGGCGGCGCTTTTGGCGGCGTCGGTGCCCGGACAGCCGAGCAGCACAGCGTCATTGGCGTGCATGCCGTGCATGGCGAAGGCGTCGGCCACGGTCGTCGAACCGTAGGAGTGGCCCAGCACCGTGACGTGTTGTCCGCCGCCGAGATGTGTCGCCCACAGTCCGTTGACGTCCTGCGCCAGCGCCGCGCTGCCGGTCCGTGCGAGTTCGGGTGTGGAGATGCGCTGCACGTCGGAGAAGTCGTTGGGGGCGTCGTACCCCATCCAGGCGATCACGGCCGTCGGGTTGGTGGGGTCGGCCGCGTTGGCTTGAGCGAAGAGGTTGATGGCGTCGTTGTGACCGTCGTGCAGCCATCCGCCCTTCACGCTGCTGCTGGTGCCCGGCACGATCACCGCCGTGTTCTTCGCGGTGTCCGGGTTGCCGATGGCGATCGCCGCGCGGCCCTTGCCGCCGAACGCCAACGGGTCGTAGGCGAACAGGTAGGTCGGATTGGGGTGCCGCGGATCGTTGCCCGCGTCGTGGTCGAGCCCTTGCTTGGTCTCGTTGGCGTTCTGGTAGCGGGTGATGTCGGTCGGCGAGAGGCCGTATTTGGCGGGGTCGTGCAGCACGTCGTCGACGGTTACGCCGCTGCGGGAGGCGATGTCGCGCACCCGGTTGAGGTCACGGGTCATCACGGCGATGTTGGCGTCGCTTCGGGCCAGGACCGGGACGCCGTTGAGATTGCCGATCTGGTCCGGGTTTTCGGCGATGAAGCGCTGCCGCTGCTCGGGTGTCAGTGACGTCCACCAGCGATGCACGTCCTCGGGGTTGGTGTCCGGCGCCGGAATCTGCGTGTCGGCGTCGACTTGGCGCAGCGACTCGGGGTCGTATCCGTCGGCACGCAGATTGCCCAGCGACTTCTGCAACGTGGCCGAGTAGCCGTTGCGCAGCGCCTGCAGCTGCGCCAGCGCGGCCTCGGTGTCGCTGATGGCGTCGTCTTCGCACGCGTGGATGAGGGCGTCGAGCGCCTGCCGGTCGGCCGCGCTGAGGTGGCTGTCCTTTTCCATGTCGACCGCCTGCCCGATCAGGTCGTCGAGCTTCTGCAGCTCGCCTTCCAGCGTGGCGATCTCGCCGGCCCCGGCCTTTTGCGCCTCGGCCAGGGCGGCCGCGATGTTCTCCAAGTCGGCGCCGATCTTGGGCAGCTGGAGGGACTGGGCGCCCAGCGCTTTGATCACGCGCTGCACTTCGGCCGAGCCGTTGATCGGATGGTCGCCGTTCTGGTGGTTCCAGGCGGCGTCGAAGCGTTTGCGGGCTTGTTCGAAACTCTCGTTCGCTTCCTGGGTGCAGCGGCCCGCCTGGTGGAAAGCCTCGGCGAGATTCGAAATCTGAAACGGGCTACCGGCTTGCAGGCTCTGGTTGATCGCCCAGGGATCGCCCCCCGCTTCGGCGATCAGCGCCGGGACGCTTATGTACCGGAGCTGCATCGCACCGCCTGCTGTTTTGCGGCGTCACCGCCTCCCATGTCGGTGAACTTTACTATCGAACGCCCTCTTACACGCTTCACCCCGAGCGCGGTCTGGGGGCGCCGCATGTTGTCCGCAGGCCGGCCGCACGGCCGATTGTCAGGAATTCTCCAGGCCTTCAGCAGTTCGGACAATTAGCATTCGAATCGTGAACGCGCGGGCCGAAGGCTAGCGAATCGCTCTGGTGGTTCCCCAAGCACCGGAATCGCGATGAGGAAGTCGGCAGCGATATTTGTCGCCGTTGGGACTGTGATGCTCAGCGGAGCGACCGCTCACGCTGACTCGCCGTCTCCCGGCCCGACGCCGCCGCCGGGCACGCCGAAATGCCTGACGTTCGACGGCCCCCAGCTGAACTGGCTGCCGTGCGGGTGGACCACGGACGGGCGGAGATGGACTCCGCCGCCGCCACCGCCGCCCGCGGGCTGACACTGAAGCCTTGAGCGATGCCGACTATTCAGCTTTTCATAAGCTGCAATTTCCCTGCCTTTCCTATTCTTCGTTTTCTCGCCGCGTTTGCGACCGTCGACTGACGGCGGCGTCGCCACCGGCGCGAGGAAAGGAAACGCATCGAATGTCCTTACGTCGCTGGCTAACCCGGTTGGCCGTTCCCGTCACGGCTGGCGCCGCCCTTCTCGCCAGCGCCGGCATCGCGGCCGCCGATCCCCTCGACGACGCCTACCTGGCCCAGCTGCGGGCCCAGGGTTTCAATTGGCCGCCGGAACACGACGCCGCCCTCACGGGAATGGGGCGCCTCATCTGTGACGACCTGGGCTGGGGTTGGACGTATGACCAGATCGCTCAGAGCATCCACGCCAACCTGGATCAACGGAACGTGACGTTCGGAGACGTGCATTCCATGGTGGCCCTCGCGCATTCGACGTACTGCCCCTTGCAGCGGTGTTGGACAGACCACTGCTGAAATTGGCGAGCCCCGGCGGGTTTCGGTAATGGGTCGATAAGGAAGCCGCGGGATCCTTTACGAATTGCCCATCGAGTTCTTGCGTCCATTTCAAGGACGTGGCCTTTGGTCCCGGTGTAGCGTCCCGATCAATTTCATATGGGGCGTGGCAGAAAGACCAGGCGATGAGATCAGCAATCGCGGCCGCGACGGCAGCCGTTTTTGCCTTCGGTCTGAGCACCGCCGCGCCCGCTCAGGCTGAAACGACCGGCACCGTCAAAGCGCCGACCACCAATCGCATGACCGGCCCCACCTCGAAGGCAGGCCAGGAGGGCGTCTACAACGCCGGCCAGGTCCTGACCCTCGTTTGCCATACCGCGGGCGAGCCCGTGAAGGGCTTCTTCAGCTACCAGATCTCCAACGGCGGTTGGGACAGCCTCTGGTACAAGACAACTGACGGTCATTACGTCGCCGATGTCGACATCGACACGCGCACTCTCGACGCGCTCGGGCCGGACTGCGCCGGCGGCGCGGCGGCGCCCACCTCCAACGCCGGCGAGGACAAGGCGGCGCACGCCCTCGCGTGGGCGCGCGACCAGATGGCCAGCGACCCGAACAACACCGTGCAGTGCGAGGCGTTCGTCGAACAGGCCTACAACCACGCGTTCCGCTACCCCTCGGCGATGGATGCGTTCAACGACCTCAATCGCAACGGGCAGATCCATACCAGCCCCGACGGCATCCCGGAGGGGGCGCTCGTTTTTACGAGCAATCCCGGGTTCGACCACGGCACCGGACACGTGATGCTCAGCGAGGGCAACGGGCAGTACCTGACCGCCAATTACTTCACCCCGCCGCACATCCGGGAAATCAGACCGAGCCCGAACGACACGCAAAACATCTTTCTCGGTTGGGCGTACGCGCCGTAGCTGCGACGGCCGGCACCGCCTGTGGTACTCACGACGACATGGACAATCCTTCACCGGGCCCGGGATGGTGGCTGGCGTCAGACGGCAAGTGGTACCCGCAGCAATGGGAGTACACCTGGGATTACCGCGAGGGGGACACCGCGATGGACGAGATGAAGCTGAGGGCCGATGAGCTCGGTCGGCTGGGGTGGGAGATGGTCGGGCTGGACGCCGACCACCGCGGAGCCTTTTCCGTCGCATGTTTCTTCAAGCGGCCGATTGCGCCCTGAACCCGGGCGCGAGACACATCGGTGAGGCGTCGCCGGCACAAGTGGGTAAACAACGCAGTAACGCGCCGGGCGCGTCGGTTGTGCAAACAGCTCACTAGTTGAAAGGCGGCATCAGATGGCTCGTGACGAGGGGGGCCGGTGGGACGTCGGCATCAAGGACGACGCAGTTTTCGTTCAGCGTGTCTCGGACGCCGACGAGCAATTGTTTCTCGATTCGCTGGACTCCGATGAGGCCCGGAAACTAGCCGAGCTGTTGACGAAATTCGCGGACAAGCTCGACAACTCCGACAAATCGGACTCCGAAAAGTCCAAGGGCAAGGACAAAGACAAGAAGGACGAGGGCAAGGGCAAGAAGGACGACAAGGACTCGAAGGACGACAAGTCCAAGAAGGACAAGTCCAAGGACGACAAGGACTCCAAGGACGAGGACGACAAGGACGACGAGGACGACGAGGACGACGAGGACGACGAGGACGACGACGAGGACGACGACGAGGACGACGACGAGGATTCCAAAGACTCCAAGAAGTCGTCGGACTGAGTCCACTCAAGCCGCGGGCCACTTCGTCGCCCGGCAGCCGTTGTCTCTCAACGAGTTTCGGCCACCGACTCTTCGGCCAGGGTCGCGCTCAGGTTGCGGGTCGCGGAAGCGAGCTGCGCCCCCATGCGGGTTACCGCCGCGCCGCTCATCGGCTCCGCGCTGGGGACCAGGCTGAGCATCAGGGCGATGCGGGAATCGGGTCCCAGGATGGGGGAGTCGATGTGGCTCACCTCGTAGGTGCGGTCCGGCTCCAGGCTGACCGGGAACCAGTCCTCCTGGTGGATCAGCTCGTCGGTCAGTTGCTGCGCCAGCTGGCTGAGCCGCGAGGAACGGACCTCGGCGCTGCGCACGATCAGCGCCAGCTCCTGCAGGCGCAGGTCGGGCAGGAGGTGAAGACCGACCGCGTAGCCGCGCTGTTGTGCTGCCGCGATGGCCCGCCCGTAGCGGTCCCGCACGTCCTCGGGCAGCGCGGCCAGCCAGCGCTCCCGCGCCTCGGCCCCGGCAAAGGCAACGGTCGAGGCGCCGTAGGGCGGGCGATGGGGGAACTGGGTGCCGGTGGGCATCGGATGCCCGCCGCCGCGGCGGCTACGAACCTGATCGACCACCGTCGAGTGGTCCTCGCTCACCGAGAACGCCACGCAGTGCGCGCCCGTCGCGGCCGACAGTTCGGCCATCGCGGAGCGGGCCAGCACCAGCGCCGGATAGCGCCCCGCCGCCTCCCGGCCGAGGCGAACCAGGGCGGGACCCAGGTGATAGGTCTTGCGAACCGGGTCGCGCAGCAGCCAGCCGGCTCGCAGCAACTCGGACAGCATCGAATGGCAACTGGCCTTATGGACGCTCAACCGGCGCGACACCTCGGCCAGCGTCATGCCCCGGCTCGTGTCGCCCGCGAGCTGCTCGAATAGGGCCACTACCCGCTCGGTTTGCGGGGAGGGACGCGGCGCCATGGGCGCAATGGTCGCATAGTGCGACTGCTTGCGATGTGATAAGCGACTATGTGACGATCGCCACAATGAATGACCTACCGGGCAAGGTGGCGGTGATAACCGGCGGAGCCGGGGGCATCGGCCGGGCCATGGGCAGGCGGTTCGGCCAAGAGGGCATGAAGGTGGTGCTGGCCGACGTCCTCGCCGAGCCGCTGGACCAGGCGACCCGGGCGCTCGCGGACGAGGGCATCGAGGTGGCCGGCGTGGTCACCGACGTCACCGACTATTCCTCGGTCGAGTCGCTCGCCAAGGAGACGATTTCTCGCTTTGGCGGCGTGCACGTGGTGTGCAACAACGCCGGCACCGGCGGGGTCTCCGAGGGTTACATGTGGGAGCACGATCTGGCCGATTGGCGCTGGGGGATCGATGTCAACGTGTTGGGCGTCATCCATGGCATCAAGGCCTTCGTGCCCCTCCTGCTCGAACGGGGCGAAGGGCACGTGGTCAACACCTGCTCGGGCAATGGCGGGTTCGCGCCGATCGCTCGCGGGGCCATGGGCGGACCGGCCACGGCGGTCTACCCGATGACCAAGGCCGCGGTGCTCTGTCTGACGGAGAGCCTCTACACCCACCTGGAGATGACGGGGACGGGGGTGCGGGCGCACGTCCTGTTCCCCGGCGGCTTCTTGAACACCGGCATCTGGGAATCGTGGCGACACCGACCGCGGCGCTACGCCGCGACGCAGCAGCGTCAGACACCCGATCAGACCTTGGCGAAGGTGGTGGCCCGCTTCGAGGCCGCCGGTGCGCATGTCGAGTTCACTCCGCTCGAGACGGTCGCCGACCTGGTGGTGGACGGCATTCGCGCGGAGCGCTTTTGGATGATGGGGCCACCCACACCGGCCGATCAGGTCGTGAGCCGAAAGGCGGCCTCGATCCTGAATCGCGGCACACCCGATTACCTGGTCGACGTCCTCGGCCGAAGCGCCGAGCGGGCTGATGAGACGGAAGGAGAAAAGCGTTGAGCAACAAGGAAATCCGTTACGGTCCTCGCGCACCGGAGGCGCAGGTAGACCATGAGATCGATGCCACCAAGGCGCCCATCGCCACCGAGGCGGTGACGGTCACCTACCTCACCGATCCGGACATCGTCGCGGCCGTGCTGCCCAAGCCGCTGCAGCCGGGGGCCGAACCGCTGGTGCGGGTTCAGCTTCAGCGCGTGCGCATCGAGGGCAGGCCGCCGTTCGGGTCGGCGGTGTTCTCGGTGGCCGCCCGGCACGGCGAACGCGAGGGCGACTATCCCCTCTTCATGCCCCAGTCCACCGAACAGTCGGTCACGGGCGGGCGCGAAACATTCGGCGAACCAAAGAAACTGGCCCACATCGAGGTGGAGCGCGACGGTGATCGCGTCACCGCCGCCGTTGACCGCTTGGGCTATCAGCTCATCAGGGTGGTCGGGCAGGTCGCCGGCCCGGCGGAGCTGCCGCCCGACCAGGTGAACACCGAGTTCTACTTCAAGTTCCTGCGCGCCCCCGACGGCGGCGGTATCACCGACCCCCACCTGGTCTACGGCGAATACCATCGGCACTACGAGCTGTTGGAGAACATCGACGGCACCCTCGAGTTGGGGGAGTCGCCTCTTGACCCGGTGGCCGACATCGTGATTCGCGAAATCCGGTCGATCACCTGGTGCCGTCGGCGCACCATCCAGGTGGGCCGGATCGCGGCCCGCGTGCCGCAGGAATGGCTGCTGCCGTACGTGCACCAGCGCTACGACGACGTGGCCCTGCTCGCCGCCCCCGGGCCCGAGCCGGCGCGGGTGTAGGCGCATGGACCGGTACACGGTCATCTCGGCCGATTGCCACGCCGGCGCTGACCTGCTCGACTATCGCGACTACCTCGATCCGCACTATCGGGATGAATTCGACAGCTGGGCAAGGACATACGTCAACCCGTTCGGCGACCTCAGCGAGCCCGACGCCGAGCACAACTGGAACAGCGACCGGCGAAACTCGGAGCTGGACTCCGACGGCATTGCGGGGGAGGTCATCTTCCCCAACACCGTGCCGCCGTTCTTCCCGCACGCGAGCCTGGCCGCCCCTCCGCCGGAGACCGCGCGGGAGCTCGAGCTGCGCTGGGCGGGCCTGCGCGCGCACAATCGCTGGCTGTCCGACTTCTGCTCGTTGTCACCCGAGCGGCGGGCCGGCGTCGGCCAGATCCTGCTCGGGGATCTCGACGAAGCCATCGCCGAGCTGGCGCACATCGCCAAGCTCGGCCTGCGCGGCGGGGTGTTGCTGCCCGGAATCGCCCCGGGCACCGGCCTTCCCCCGCTCTACGCCGAGCATTGGGAACCGCTGTGGGCGGCGTGCGCGGAGGCGGGCCTGGTGCTCAACCACCACGGCGGCAACGCCGGCCCCAGCCCCACGGACGGGTGGGGCAGCTCGTTCGCGGTGTGGGTGTACGAGACGCACTGGTGGGCGCACCGGGCGCTGTGGCACCTGATCCTCAGCGGCGCACTGGATCGCCACCCGGACCTCACCGTGGTCTTCACCGAGCAGGGCGCCGGCTGGATACCGGCAACCCTCGCTTCGCTCGACGTCGCGGCGGCGCGCTACGGGCGTGCGAGCTCGGCGATCGCCCGGTTCGCCGGGCCCACCGCCGGTTCGCTGCGTCTCAAGCCCAGCGAGTACTGGGCCCGCCAGTGTTACGTGGGCGCCAGTTTCATGCGTCCAGTCGAATGTGCCGAGCGCCAGGCAATCGGCGTCGACCGAATCATGTGGGGGAGTGACTACCCGCATTACGAGGGGACCTTCCCCCACAGCCGAGAAGCGCTGCGGCACACCTTCTCCTGCGTCCCGGCCGACGAGGTGGCGGCCATCGTGGGCGGCACCGCGGCGGCAGTCTACGGCTTCGACCTCGAGGCGCTCGCGCCGCTGGCCGACCGAATCGGCCCGACCGTGGCCGAGGTCGCCGAGCCTCTGACCGCCGTGCCCGCCGGCGCGAGCAGCACCGCCTTCGAGCCCGACCCGATCCGTACCTGGTAGCGAAAGGACGCCCACCGTGGACCCGTACGTCATCATCTCCGCCGACACCCACGCCGAGCTCCCGACCGAGCGATACCGCGAATACGTCGACCCCGAATACCGGGACGACTTCGAGACCTACCTGGCCGAGAAGACCGCCGCGGCGCAGGCCGGTGGATTCATCGACGAGCAGTTCGCGCAGGAATGGTTCTCCGAGAACGGGGAGGGCATCGCGGGCGGATGGGATGTGGCGCTGCGCGACAACGAGCTCGACGGCGACGGGGTGGTCGGCGAGGTCATCTTCCCCGACGCCGACGCGGTGACCGGGGTCGCCGGCGCGCCGTTCGGGGCCGGCCTGGGCCAGTCGGGCGACCTGGACCCCGGGCGCGCCATGGCCGGGGCGCGGGCCCACAATCGCTGGTTGGCCGAGCTGTGCAGCCACAGCCCCGAACGTCGGGCCGGGGTCGCGGTGGTGCCGATTCTGGCGGACGTCGACGCGGCCGTCGCCGAGATCACTCGCGCGGCCGAGTCCGGGCTGCGGGGCGGGATCCTGATCCCCGCGCGCTGGGTCGGCTATCCGCCGTATCACGACCGCCGCTACGACAAGGTCTGGGCCGCCTGCCAGGACCTGCAGATGCCGGTGCACACCCACTCCGGTCCGGCCCCCCAGGAGGAGTACGGCGGGCACCTGGGGATCTATGTCACCGAGGTGCGCTGGTGGGGGGCCCGCCCGATGTGGTTCGCGTTGTGGTCGGGAGTGTTCGAGCGATTCCCCCGGCTGCGCTGGGGCGTCACGGAGTGCGGCGCGTTCTGGGCCAACGATCTGCTCTGGCTGATGGACACGCGGTACCTGCGTGAGCATTCGGCCAAGAAGATGAGCCATCAGATGGAGGGCGACCTGACGATGCCGCCCTCGGCCTACTTCGACCGGAACTGCTTCATCGGCGCCACCACCACCGAGCGCCGGGAGCTGGCGCGGCGCTACGAAATCGGCGTTTCGAACCTATTGTGGGGCAACGACTTCCCTCATCCGGAGGGGACGTGGCCGCACACCCTCGACTGGCTGCGCCGCTCCTTCTGGGACATCCCGATCGAGGAGACCCGGCAGATGCTCGGTCTGGCGGCGGCGGAGCTCTACAACTTCGATCTGGGTGCCCTCTCCGGGCTGGCCCGGCGCATCGGCCCGTCGCCGGAGGACCTGGGTCAGGACGACGCCGTCAGCATCCCGAAGTGGGAGGCGGCCCGCCGGACCGGACGCCACTGGCTGACGGACGCGGAGCCGATTCCCGATTTGGTGGAGAGCTGAGGGGAGCGAATCTTCTCGCGGATGCCGACAATCGGCCAGAACCTTGCCCGCGATGTATCGGCGGATGACTATTGAAGAGGTACGGCCGCAGAGGAGAAACAATGGCATCGCACCGCTGGAGAAATTGCGTCGGTGTATGCGCCGCGTTGCTGCCGATCACGCTGTCATTTCCCGCTACCGCCCTCGCCGACAATCCGTCGTGGAACGGCCAGTACGCGATCACGTTCATGGTTGGTCCCAAGGCGGGCACCAGCATGGCGGTGGGCAATCCCGAGGTGCAGCACACCGAGATCTACGGTTTGCGCTCGAGCTGCACGAACGGCAAGTGCGTCGCCACGATCGTCAGCGGCCCTCCACCGACCAACCCGACGGTTCCGCAGCCCGTCCAGTTCACCTGGGACGGAAAGTCGTGGTCGCAAACCAACGATTTCCAGTGGGACTGCATGATGCCCGACACGTCGATCCAATGGAATCCGGCGCGAGCCACGGTCACCTACACGCCCCAACCCGACGGATCGCTCGACGGTCTGATGCACACCGACATTTTGAGCGGCGCCTGCCAAGGCACGATCGACATGGACATGAAGGCTGAACGCGTCTGAATTAACCCCGACACCGCGACGGCTCAAATTCCGCAAACCCGAGACACCCTTTGGCCGCCCGAATAGCCTCGATCTAGGTTTGGGCGCAACCCACTCCGGCTCTCTTGTAACGGTCTCCGGAAGAGATATCGAAAACTGTCCAATCGGCGGGGATGGTCCACCTGCAGGGCGCACCCACCGGGGAATGCGACCGCAAAGGAAGATCATGACCACACCCGACCGCCCCACCCACCCAAGACTGACAAGAGTGGCCGCCGGCGCGGCTCTCGCCGGCGGATTGGCGATGGCCGTTATGGGGCTGACCGCGGCCACGGCCAACGCCGATCCCGCGCCGCCAAACACCCCCAGCCCAAACCCCACCGCTGCTCAAAATCCGCATTCGGAATCGGGGCTCTGCAACCAAACCGTGGTCCCGCGCGGCGCCCCGGCGCCGCCCCCGGGGTACTGCGGGTAAGGGTCGACCAATGAACTGGGCGACGCTGCTGACCAACGCGCTCGTACCTCTCGCGTCGGTGATTTCGAGCGCCACCGTCGCGATTTGGACGAAGCGCATCGACGCCAGGAACAAGGAGGAAGACCGCCGCCACGAACGCGTCCTCGACTTCGAGAAGCGGGCGGCCGACGACAAGAAGGCCGTGTTGAAGTCGCTGATTTCGGCGACCATCTACGTCAAACGGGCGGCTCAATACGAGGGGTCCGGCACCGCCGAGGAGGTCGCCAGCCAGCGCCGCGCCGAGGCCATCCGAGAGCTCTACGACTTCCGCATGCGTCTCGGCCTCGACGACGGGGTGGCCGAGCTGATGGTCTACGCCGCGCCACCGGTGCGCGACGCGGTAAGTCTCCTGCTCGACGAGTGGGACCGCCAGTTCCGGGAGCATGGGTATTCGCTGACCCAATTGGATTCGTGCAAGCGACAATTGGCGCAGACGACGGCCTGCCCCGCCCCGCAGGAGGACGTCACCGTGTACTACGAGGGCGAACTCAAATGGTCGGAGCTGAGGAGGGTGGAGATGGGGTGGCTGGACCGGTTGGGCCGGGACTCGGATCTCGACCTCGAGGCACTCGTGGAGTTGTGCGACCGCACCCTCGAGGCGGCGCACAGGGACTTGCGCGGCGGATACGGGCTCGACTTCTGACTCCTGCCGGCGCCGGGATGCTCCCCCCTGCCGACCGGGCGTAAACCGTCTGCTGGTTTTTCGGCGCGGCGGCTGGGTACCCTTATCCCCGTGCGCTTCGTTCCCGTTGCCGCCGCAGTCGGAGTAACCGTCGCGATGATGGCGGCGGCGCCCGCTCGTGCCGATTTGAGCGGTTACGGAAATTGCGTGGGAAGCATTACGCAAATCCCGCTGTCGGAACACGACTACCAGAACCAGCAGCTCCTCGGGGTCATTGAGCAGGATCTCAACTCCGGTGTTTCTCCGGCTGCCGAAGCGCAGCGGGTGTCGCACATGGGGTTCGACCCGCGGTTGGCCAATCGGATTGTGGAGTGCGTGGTTCAGGAACGCCCGTAGGCCGGCACGACTCATTCGGGTGACCCACACGTGGGCCACCACCGCGTTTCACGGTGGCGGCCCGGTGGTGTCAGTGTGATCGCGCGGCCTACGCCTTCCGGGTCAGCACCGGCAGGTGGTTGGGCGGTGAGGCCGGCGGACGGGGGTGCGTGCGCGCCGGCGCGTCGGTGACGACCGTCTTACCGTTGGTGCACGTGACGAGCTTTCCGGCGACGATGACGCCCTGGCCCTCGTCGATCGGGATGTCGTAGCCGTCCGGGTCCGTGTAGTGGCATCCGCCGCCCCCGCCGGTGGGCCCGTTGGGCTCGGCGAAAGCGGTGGCAGGCGCCACCGCGACAATGGCCAGCGCGCCGAACAGCGTGGCGGCGTACCGGAAACGAATCGATCTGCGGGCGGTGTTCTTCATGGTGATCTCCTGTAGGTCGTCGCGGCCCGTCGTTCGGGCCGCGTTCATCGACTTGGAGCTACCAGCAGCACCGAAGGGGACACTTTCGCCGATCCAAAGGTGGCACTTTCGGTACCTGTATCGCCAGGGTCTCCCCAGGGCCCCCACATGCCTGTCAACCTGGTTTAGATGACGGAAAACCAAGTCGCATCGCGCACAAGACTTTTCGATCTCAGTGGAAAGTACGCACTGGTCACTGGTGGCACCAGGGGTATCGGGCTGATGATAGCGCGCGGCCTTCTGCAGGCGGGCGCCCGCGTCGTCATCAGCTCACGCAATGCAGACGCGTGCGCGGGGGCGCGGCAGCAGTTGTCGAAATTTGGTGACATTCAAGCGATCCCCGCCGACCTGTCAAGCTACGAGGAGTGTCAGCGCCTCGCCAATCTCGTGACGTTGAACTCGGAACGCCTGAACATTTTAGTCAACAACGCGGGAGCGATGTGGCGCGAACCGCTGGCAACGTTCCCAGAGGAAGCCTGGGACACCGTGATCGACATCAACCTCAAGTCGCCGTTCTGGCTGGTGCAAGCGCTGCTGCCCGCACTTCGCAGATCGGGCACCGCCGATGATCCCGCTCGGGTCATCAACATCGGCAGCATCGCCGCCATCCACGTCGCCCAGTCGCCCAACTATTCGTACGCCAGCAGCAAAGCGGCACTTCATCAACTCACCAGAGTGCTTGCCAGGGAACTCGGCCCGCAGCACATCACGGTGAACGCAATAGCGCCGGGCCCCTTCCCGTCGCAGATGATGGCGTCGACGCTCGATGCCATCGGTGACGCGATTGCGGCGGCGGCCCCGCTGCGTCGGCTCGGCCGCGACGACGACATGGCGGGTGTCGCCGTGTTTCTCGCTAGCCGGGCCGGGTCCTACCTCACGGGCACCATCATCCCGGTAGACGGCGGCATCGCGACGACCGCGTCGGGTACTTAGGCGCCGGCGCCAGGCTTTCCAGCGGTCCCTCGTGCACACCTGTAAGCCAGGTCTCAACGCAGTCATCGGGGCACTCGCAGTGCCTCCCTCAGATTGCAGAGCGGGCCTACGGTAAGGGGATGGCCACGATGGATCTACGCGCCGAGATCCGGGAGTTTCTCAGCTCGCGTCGCGCCCGCATCGCACCCGAGCAGGCGGGCCTGACCGCCTACGGCGGCAATCGTCGGGTCAAAGGTCTGCGTCGCGAAGAGGTAGCGCTACTGGCGGGCGTATCTGTCGACTACTACGTGCGCATGGAACGCGGCAGCCTCGCCGGCGCCTCCGACGGCGTGCTCGACGCGTTGGCCTCTGCTCTGCAACTCGACGAGGCCGAGCGTGACCACCTGTTCCACCTCGCACGCCAATCCGGTGGGCCAAGCCGCCCACGCCGGCACAAGCCGGCCGTGACGGTGCGCTCGACACTGCAGCAGATGCTCGACGCCATCTCCGATGCGCCAGCCTGTATCCACAACGGCCGTTATGACGTGCTCGCCATGAACCAACTAGCCCGCGCGCTGTTCTCACCGGTGCTGGCCGATCCGCGACGGCCAGCGAACACAGCACGGTTCGTCTATCTGCACCCCGAGGCGGCCCGAGAATTTTTTGTCGACTACGACCAGATCGTCAGGGACGCGGCCGCGAAGCTGCGCATGGAAGCCGGCCGCAATCCGCACGACGAGGAGCTGATCGCTCTAGTCGGCGAACTGTCAACGCGCAGTGAGCTATTCCGGCAACGGTGGGCATCTCAGGACGTGCGGCTGCACCGGTCGGGCCGCAAGCGTTTGCACCATCCAGTCGTGGGTCAACTCGACTTGGACGTCGAGTCTTTGGAACTGCCCGACGAACCCAACCTGCGCCTCAACGTATACACCGCTGCCGCGGGTACGCCGACCGCGGATGGTCTAGCGCTACTAGCGTCGTGGGCGGCCACCCAACAGATGCTGGCGACCGAACTCTAAGCACCCGCAATCGCTGTTTCCCCCGCGAAGGTGGGTAAAGCGTCGACGTGTTGGATGCTCGGGTGATTCACATCCTTCGGTGCATGGGATTCTTCAGGTTTCGCAGATCCCGAGCACTTCGAGCGGATGTGTAGAGCCAAAGAGGTGGATCCAAGCGCTATTTGGTGACTCAGTTACAGGGCCGCTAGCCGCGCGGACGGTGCAGCCAAACGGTTACTCCGCGGGGTATTCCCAAATGTTCGTATGGTTCAACTCATGGTGATGTACACACACCATCGTCTTGCCCTGCCCATCCGTCGTTGGAGGCGCCCCGAACGGACACTGATCCCCCGGCGCCGGCGACAGCGGCGACAAGACCAACGCGCCAGTAATAAATGCGAATATCATCGTCGCGGTCCTTTCGCTAGCCGCTGTCCCTAGCACGATCTCGACACCAGCAGAGTTCAAAGAACGCGATGCCGTGGTCACGGCGTCACCGTGAGTGTTGTGTCTGGCGATCTCGCGACGCTCTTCACGTTCGTTGATGGGTTGGCGTCGACGGCGTGCTAATCGTGGGTGGTGATGATGGGATTGAGACGTACGTATGTTGCTGTACGTCTCTTTTCTCAAGCAGATCTCTTAGAGACGAAGACCCAGGAGTTATGGGTTTAGTCACCCGGGAGGGTGGCTATTGCATGCCACTGTTAAGTTCGCCTAGTTACCAGGTCTCACCTGGGGTGATACTGGTGCGCGATACTGGGATTGAACCAGTGACCTCTTCCGTGTCAGGGAAGCGCTCTCCCGCTGAGCTAATCGCGCCGGGATCAAAAGCTGGAGGTGGAGACGGGAATCGAACCCGTGTGCACGGCTTTGCAGGCCGTTGCCTCACCACTCGGCCACTCCACCGCTGGGATTGATGCCACTTGCACCTTCGAGCGGATGACGGGATTCGAACCCGCGACCCTCACCTTGGCAAGGTGATGCGCTACCAACTGCGCTACATCCGCGCGCCTCGGACGAGATCGTCGCCCGTTGCGAAGCACGACGATAGTCGACGTGAGCGGGCACATACAAATTTCTCGGTACGAGCCGCGTCCAGGCTAGCGCAGACCCCGACAGGCGCACGCGGCCCATGCTGGGGAGCCGGTCCGTGCTAGTCTTCGACGTCGTTCGCCTCTCGGCGCCGGTCCCGTGGCTCAGTGGGAGAGCGTCCGCTTCACACGCGGAAGGTCGCTGGTTCGATCCCAGCCGGGACCACCACAAGTTGGCTGTTCGAGCCCAAATTTTCCCGCCATCGCCCCAGGTCCTTCCGCGATATGGTGTCACGACCAGTGCAAGGCGCACCGGCCTTACTCGCGAGGACAGAGACCGTCGATGGCCGACGTGGATGCAGAGGCGATCCAGCAGGATCTGATCGCCGGGGTCGCCGCGGAACTCGACTTTGAGGGTGTCGAGGAGATCGGGCGCGGCGGATTCGGGGTGGTCTACCGCTGCGCTCAGCCTGAACTGGACCGCCGGGTGGCGGTCAAGGTGCTCACCAACGACCTTGACCCCGACAACCTCGACCGCTTCCTGCGCGAGCAGCGCGCGATGGGCCGGCTCTCCGGTCACCCGCACATCGTCACGGTCCTGCAGGCCGGCACCACCCGCAGCGGCCGGCCGTTCATCGTCATGCCCTACCACGACAAGGGGTCGCTGTGGGGCCTGGTCAGCGGCCAGGGTCCCCTGCCCTGGCCCGAGGTGCTCAGCATCGGCGTCAAGCTCGCCGGGGCGCTGGAGGCCGCGCACCGCTCCGGCATTCTGCACCGCGACGTGAAGCCGGGAAACGTCCTGCTGACCGACTACGGCGAGCCGCAGCTGACCGACTTCGGCCTCGCGCGGATCGCCGGCGGGTTCGAAACCCGCGCCGGGGTGGTCATCGGTTCCCCCGCGTTCATCGCGCCGGAGCTACTCGAAGGCGCCACGCCGACAACCGGTTCCGACGTCTACTCGCTGGCC
>NZ_LZJJ01000447.1:0-6136 GCF_001667625.1 Mycobacterium sp. E1715 | reverse complement strand
GGACGGCGTCCAGTTCGGCGAGCGCGGCGGCGGCCGCCGGGTCGGTCAGCGCCTTGGCCAGCTGCGTGGCCACCAGCGAGGTGTATCGCCGGCCCGATCCCAATCGTCCTATCGCGCTGGGTAATTCGGCGACATCGAAGCCTGCGGAGACGTCCAGCTCGACGGGCGGCGAGCCGGCCAGCGCGCTGCGCACCAGCACCTGCAGCCCGGCGATGTGATGCGGCGGCAGCGCCAGCAGCCAGCGGCCCGGGCCGCCGAGGCGGTCATGGGTGGCCGTCGCGCTGGCCGTCAACGCGGTCGCGCTGAGCAGCGCCCCCTTGGGGGCGCCCGTGGTCCCCGACGTCGTCACCACCAGGGCGACGTCGTCGTCGATGGGTTCACCGACCCGCAGCCCGGCCGTCAGCTCCTCCGAGCCGGGCGCGAGCGCGACCAGAGCGGGGTCGCGCCCGTCCAGCACGCGTTCCAGGGCGGGTAACAGCGACGAGACGGCCGAGCCCGGCGGGACGGTGAGTGCGCGCAGTAGGGCTATGCGGGGTCCTCGACCTCGTCCGCGTCGTCGAACGGCCACCCCTGGGCCGCCAACCGCACCCGCACCCGCTCGACGTCGTCGGGCGAGGGCAGGTTGTCGGTGATCTGTGTGATCAGCACGCCGATGTCGACGTCGTCGAACTCACCCCGGCTGATCAGCTCGCAGGCGACGGCCTTGACCTCGTCGTTGGACAGCCGGCGGGCCAGCAGCGCGAGCACCGGGAAGGTGTCCGTCGGCGGGACGCCTTCCGGGTATCCCGCGCGCAGCCACGAGACGATCGAATTGAGAAATCCGTTCACGCTGGTACAGCTCCCCCCGGTGTCCGGCTCGGTGACGCGGTGGGCATCATTCGATGCTACTTGGGCTTGGCTCCGAGGAAGGCGACACCGGTGTGGTGGGCGATGAAGTCCCGGGAGATGTACGCCAGGGCGAAGGCGATCGCCACGATCACCACCGCATAGATCAGCCAGGCGAGCGCCAGCAGTGCCGGATTCTTCTGTGACGAGCCGCCCTCGGTGCCGGCCTGCCCGGCGCCCACCGCGTGGAACCGCAGCCCCAGGGCGAACAGCCCCGGCAAGGCGGCGCCGGCCAGCATCGAGAAGAGCAGGATCTTGAGGGAGGCCTGGTAGTTGAACCAATCGCCGAAGTGACTCATCAAACGTTCGCCTTCATCGTGGGGTCGTCGGAGTCGTACCGGCCGGTCGTGCCGCTGCCGTTCGTCGGGGGAACGCTCGATGGCGGCCGGTGCTCGGCGGAGTCCTCCAGCCCGGCGGTCAGGTCGCCCTTCCATTCGGCGTTGACGTTGTTGTGGTCGACCTTGACCTTGCGCGACCGGATGTAGATGGTGGCGGAGACCGCGACCAGCAGCGCGAAGCCGACGATGGCGCCGGGGTAGCCGCCGATCAGGTGCACGATCCAGTAGGTGACCGCACCGACCAACCCGGCCAGCGGCAGCGTCACCAGCCAGGCGACGCCCATGCGGCCGGCGACTCCCCAGCGGACCTCGCCGCCGGGCTTGCCGAGCCCGCTGCCCAGCACCGAGCCGGTGCACACCTGCGTGGTCGACAGCGCGTAGCCGAAGTGGGCCGACAGCAAAATCACCGCGGCCGAGGAGGACTCGGCCGCCATGCCCTGCGGCGACTGGATCTCGACCAGGCCCTTGCCCAGCGTGCGGATGATCCGCCAGCCGCCCAGGTAAGTGCCCAACGCCATCGACACCGCGCAACCGACGATGACCCACAGCGGCGGCATGGAGGCGTTCTTGCTGACCGAGCCGTAGGACATCAGCGCCAGGAAGATGATGCCCATCGTCTTCTGGGCGTCGTTGGTGCCGTGCGCCAGCGAGACCAGCGACGCCGACCCCCATTGGCCGTACCGGAAGCCGGCCTCGGTGCGCTTGGTGGGGATGCCGCGGGTGATCCGGTACACCAGCCAGGTCGCCACCGCCCCGACCACGATGGCCAGGATCGCGGAAACGACGGCGGGGATGATCGCCTTGGAGACCACGCCCTTCCAGATCACCCCGTGCGCGCCGACGGCCGCGATGGTGGCGCCGACGATGCCGCCGATCAGGGCGTGCGACGAGCTCGAAGGGATGCCGAGGAGCCAGGTCAGCAGGTTCCACACGATGCCGCCGACCAGGCCCGCGAAGACCAGCTCGAGCGTCACGATGTGCCCGTCGATCAAGCCCTTGGCAATCGTGGCGGCGACGGCGGTGGACATGAACGCGCCCACGAGATTGAGCACCGCGGACAGCGCGACGGCCGCCTTGGGCTTGAGCGCGCCGCTGGCGATCGAGGTCGCCATCGCGTTGCCGGTGTCGTGGAAGCCGTTCGTGAAATCGAAAGCCAGTGCCGTGATTACGACAATGATCAGAAGGAACAATTGGATGTTCACAGCGCCCGATTCTGGTGGTAGGGGGATTCCATTGTCGAATGCAGCAAGACCCGAATCGCGGATGTACCTAGACTCGTCGCCAGATGTTACCTCTCAGTTAACCGGACTTTCCCGCTCGTTCACCCCGGGTGTCGCGCCGTAACGGGTGGTCCGGCGGGATCTGGACGAAGATCAGCGTGATTCCGTCCGGGTCGGTCACGTGCATTTCGTATAGGCCCCATGGCTCTTGGCGCGCCTCGCGGGCGATCGCCACGCCCCGGCTCTGCAACTCGGCCTGGGTGGCCTCGATATCGCGCACCTGCAGCCACAGCGCGCCGGGGAAGGGGCCGCGGGAGTGGTCCGGTGATCCGTAGCCGGCGAGCTCCAGCAACGACTGGCCCGCGAAAAACACTGTGCCGCCGCCGTACTCGCGGGCTATTGCGAGCCCGATCTGGTCCCGGTAGAAGGCCAACGACTGCTGATAGTCCGCCGGCCGGAACAGCATCCGGCTGGCCAGGATCTCCATAGCGTCGTGTCTATCACGTCGCTGTGGGCTCAGTCGCCTTCCGCGCGATTCGGCTGGATCCGCTGCCGCTGCATGAGCGTGTTGACCAGCCGGGGGCCGAAGGTGTCCAGGGCCTTGGCCGCGATCGCCATCCGCGGCGCGATCCGCACCGGCCGGGTGCGGGCCGCGGTCAGCATCCATTCGGCGGCCTCCTCCGACGTGAGCGCCGGCATGCCCTCGTACGCCTTCGTCGGCGCGATCATCGGCGTGGCCACCAGCGGGTAGTACAGCGTCGTCGAATGCACACCCTTGGGGCCCCACTCCGTCTCCACGACGCGGCTCACCGCCGACAGCGCCGCCTTCGACGCGTTGTAGACCGCGAACAGCGGCGACGCCTCCGACAGCACTCCCCAGGTGGAGACGTTGATGACGTGACCGTCGCCCCGTTCGAGCATCCCGGGCGCCAGCCCGCGGATCAGCCGCAGCGGCGCGTAGTAGTTGAGCGTGATGGTCCGTTCGACGTCGTGCCAGCGCTCCAGCGATTCGGCCAGCGGCCGCCGGATCGAACGGCCGGCGTTGTTGATCAGGATGTCGACCCCGCCGAGGCGCTTTTCGACGTCGGCGATCAGCGCGTCGACGGCGTCCATGTCGGAAACGTCGCACGGCAACGCGACCGCGCTGCCGCCCGCCGCGGTGATCCGTTCCGCGAGCGCGTCGAGCAGGTCCTCACGCCGGGCGACGACGGCGACCGTCGCGCCCTCGCGGGCCAGCAGTTCGGCCGCGGCCTCGCCGATGCCCGACGACGCCCCGGTGAGCAGGATGCGCTTGCCGTCGAGGTCGACCGGCTTGATGGCGGGCCGGTTGACCAAGACCTGCGGGGCCATCGGCGGCCGCATGGTGGCCAGCACCAGCTGATCGGTGAAACGGCGAAGGGGACTCTTGCTCACGGGGGGAGTCTAGGGGCGGGCGCGCATTGGCCGAGCGTCACGCCAGCGTGGCGTTGGCCGTCGAGCGTCACGCCAGCGTGACCCTCCTAAATCGTGACCCTCCTAGAAGTAGCGGGGGAACCGGCTCCAGTCGGGCGGCCGCTTCTCCAGGAAGGCGTCGCGGCCCTCGACTGCCTCGTCGGTCATGTACGCGAGCCGGGTGGCCTCACCCGCGAACAGCTGCTGACCCACCAGCCCGTCGTCGAGCAGGTTGAAGGCGAACTTGAGCATCCGTTGCGCCTGAGGCGATTTGGCGTTGATCTCGGCCGCCCACTCGATGCCCGCCCGCTCCAGGTCGGCGTGGTCGATGACGGCGTTGACCGCGCCCATCTGGTGCATCTGCTCGGCGGTGTACGCGCGGCCGAGGAAGAAGATCTCGCGGGCGAACTTCTGGCCCACCTGGCGCGCCAGATACGCGCTGCCGTAGCCGCCGTCGAAGCTGCCGACGTCGGCGTCGGTCTGCTTGAACCGGGCGTGCTCGCGGCTGGCCAGGGTGAGGTCGCACACCACGTGCAGGCTGTGCCCGCCGCCGGCCGCCCACCCGTTGACCAGGCAGATGACCACCTTGGGCATGAACCGGATCAGCCGCTGCACCTCGAGGATGTGCAGCCGCCCGGCGCGGGCGGTGTCCACGGTGTCCGCCGTGTCGCCGCTTGCGTACTGGTAACCGCTGCGCCCGCGGATGCGCTGGTCGCCGCCGGAGCAGAACGCCCAGCCGCCGTCCTTGGGCGACGGGCCGTTACCGGTCAGCAGGACCACCCCGACGTCGGGGGACATCCGGGCGTGGTCGAGCACGCGGTAGAGCTCGTCGACGGTGTGCGGACGGAACGCGTTGCGCACCTCGGGCCGGTCGAACGCCACCCGGACCGTCGCGTCGGTGACGTGGCGGTGATAGGTGATGTCGATCAGCCCGTCGAACCCGTCCACGGGCCGCCAGGCCGTCGCGTCAAAGGGATTGTCGCTCATGGCGTTTCAATCGGCTCGAAGCGAAACACCGCGCAGCGGCCGGCCAGGGCCTCGAACTCCTCGGGGCGGCCCTCGGTGACCAGCCCCGCCCGCTTCATGAAGCCGACGCCCGTCGGCACCTCGGTCGGAAAGAGCCGCAGGATCGGACGCGCGTCCTCGGCCGGCAGCTCGGCCACCCGCACCTTCTGCACGTGCCGGCCGCGCGCGATCGTCGCCTCACCGGCGGCCCGCACGTTGGCGACCCAGTCGGCGCCCGGGAACCCGGCGACGACGTACTGCCGGCCGTCGACCGTCATCGGGGTCACCGGGGTCGAGCGCGGCGCTCCGGACTTGCGGCCCTTCACCGTCAGCACGACGGGGCTCTCGCCGCCGAAACTCATACCCAGCCGCGACATCTGGATGAAGACCTTGTTGGCCGGCTTCAGCCACCACGGCGGTTTGATCGATTTGCCGCTTCCCATACTCAGCGACGTTACCTCTGGACGGACTCCACACGATGGGGCTGGGGCTCGGTTGTGCCGATGGCGTCCAGCCTTTCCAGCGCCTCGGCATCCAGGGTGACGTCGCCGGCGCCGAGGTTTTCCTCGAGGTGCCCGACGGATCGCGTGCCCGGGATCAGCAACGTGTTCGGCGCGTGCGCCAGCAGCCACGCCAAGCCGACCTGGGCGCCGGTGACCCCGAGCCGGCCGGCGATCTCGGCCACCACCGGATGGTCGGCGACCTTCGGGAAACCGGGAAACGACGATCCCAGCGGGAAGTAGGGCACCCACGCGACACCCGCTGCGGCGCAGAGCTGCAACGTGTCCTCCTGCGAGCGGTCCAGCGCGCTGTAAGCGTTCTGTACGCAGACGATGCCCGCCGGCAGCGCGCGCCGCACCACGTCCACCGGCACGGCGCTGATGCCGATCGCGCCGATCTTGCCCTCGTCGCGCAGCGCGATCATCTCGGCGAGCTGGTCGTCGACGTCCACCTGCTGATCGCCCTCGGCGGCCACGCCGGGGCCGAGGTCCATGCGCCGCAGGTTGACCACCGGGACGCAGTCCAGGCCGAGCTGACGCAGGTCGTCCTCCACCGCGGCGCGCAGCTCGGCGGGCTTTTGCGCCGCCGCCAGCGGCATGGGCTGTTCGCCGGTGAAGCGCGCGCCGACCTTGCTGACGATGACGAGGTCGTCGGCGTAGGGGAACAGCGCCGCCCGGATCCGCCGGTTCACCTCGCCCGGGCCGTAGAACGACGCCGTGTCGACGTGGTTGACCCCGAGCTCGACCGCGCGGCGCA
>NZ_LZJJ01000446.1:0-19915 GCF_001667625.1 Mycobacterium sp. E1715 | reverse complement strand
CGATCGCGGCCCCATCGATGATGAGCGCCACGCGAGCGGGGTCAGCCGCCTCGGCGGCCTCGAGCATTGTTCCGATATTCATGCGCGCGGCTCAGTACAGGGGTGACCACGCGGAGGTGCGCAGCAGGCGGCTGGTCCACTGGTCCCGCAGGTCGAGGGCGTCGTGCATCCAGGTGCCCGGGGCCCGGTATTCGGCGGGAATGCGGGTCTGCAGCAGCGCCAGAAGCCGTTCGGGCCGCTCGATGCGCTGCATCAGGACGACCTCGCGATGCAAGTGGCTGCCCAGTGCGGGCTGAAAAGCCGCCTGGATCAACAGCATTGACGACGGCCGGTCCAGGCTTTGGGCGTACACGTCACCGCTGCGCTCGATGTATTCCTCGAACTTGCCCGGGAAGGGCCACATGGTGTCTTCCATGTAGAGGCTGAGTTCGTGCTCCTGACCGTCGACCGGCACCTCCCCCAGCGGCAGCTCCCGCAGCGGCGACCACGGCAGTGGTGCCATCAGCTTGGCCTCGACGTCGTAGCGCAGTTCGTCCAGCTCGCGCATCCAGCCCCGCAGATCGCCCTGTTGCACCCGCAGCGCCAGGCGCTCCCACGCGGCGCCGTCGCGGACCGCGGTGACGGTCACGACGGTGTAGGACGGGCCGCTGCCCTGGGCGTGGTCGGCGTACCAGAGCAACCGGGCGTCATCGCCGGCGGCGAGCATGGGCAGCCAGCCCCGCCGGAAGGCGGCCTCGAAGTCGTCTTCGCAGCGGCCGCGGACCTTGTGCACCTCGTGCATGAACAGCATGCCGAGACCTCCCACCGGGCGCGCTCGGCCGTGAGCGCCCCCGTCCAACGGACGCTAACGCCGTGGAGTTGTCGTGTCCATGGGCGGTTTTGCGGCACCCTGGACAGCCGGGGGGCGAACTGGTTTGCTCGACTCAGTAACTACCTCACCGGGCAGGAGTCGCCGATGGCCCGTCTCACCGTGCCGGATGGCCCGGGCGGCGAAGCCGCGATGATCTGGACGCTGCGGCCGCAACTCGGCGACATGGTGGAGCGGATGATCCGGGGCGCCTATCAGCAGAGCGTGTTGCCCGCCGACGAGCGCGAGCTGGCCAGGATGCGGATCGCGCAGATCAACGACTGCGTCGCCTGCTCCGGATTCCGGGCGCAGTCGGTGCTGGACGCCGGCGTCGCAGCGGAGCTCTACGACAACGTCGCCGCGTACGCGAGCTACCCCGGCTACACGCCGCGCCAGCGGCTCGCGATCGAATTCGCCGAGCGCTTCGCCACCGACCATGCCTCCCTGGACGACGGCTTCTTCGAGCGGCTGCGGGAGTCCTTCTCCGACGCCGAGATCCTCGACCTGACCCTCTGCGTCGCGGTGTTTCTCGGCCTGGGCCGGTCGTTGACCGTGCTGGGTGTCGATCAGTCCTGCGCAATCGATCTCTAGTGAGGAACACTGGATGGACCTGGCCACGGTCGACGAACTGCTGACGACGACGCGGTCGGTGCGCAAGCGCCTCGACCTCGACCGCCCGGTCGGCCGCGACGTGATCCTCGAATGCATCCGGCTCGCGATGCAGGCGCCCACCGCGAGCAACACGCAGGACTGGCGGTGGCTGGTGATCACCGATGCCGACAAGCGCGCCGCGATCGCCGAGATCTACCGCAGCGTCGGTGCCGAGTATCTGGCGCACGCCGCCAAGGAGGCGTCGGACCCCCAGACCCGGCGGGTGTACGCCAGCGCGTTCGCCCTGACCGACACGCTGGGCAAGGTTCCCGTGCATGTGATCCCCTGCCTGGCCAACCGCATCGACAACTCCAACCTGCTGGTCGCCGCGTCGGCCTGGGCGTCGATCATCCCGGCGGGCTGGAGCTTCCTGCTCGCCCTGCGGTCCCGGGGGCTGGGTTCGGTGTGGACGACGATGCACCTGGCCAAGGAGCGGGAGGTCGCCGAGCTGCTCGGCATCCCCGACACGGTCACCCAGGCCGCGTTGTTCCCGGTGGCCTACACCATCGGCACCGACTTCCGGCCCGCCGCGCGCCCGCCCGCCGAGACCGTCACGTTCTGGGACGGCTGGGGCTGATGCAGTCCTACACCGTGCGGTTTCACGTCGACGCGCCACCGGCGAAGGTGTGGCGGGTGCTGCATCCGCCCGCCCCGCCCGACGCGCCGCGGCCGCGCGTCCTCGAGTGGCCCGGCGGCAGCATGGAGATCCTCAACGAGGGCAACGAGGCCGGCGAGGGCCTGGTCCGCACCTGCGTCTACGAGGTGCCCAAGTACCTGCTGTCGGGCGGCCGGGCGCGGTCGTGGGAAACCGTCACGGAGGCCGAGAAGAACAAGCTGTCGCGGTACGTGGCCGTCGGCGCGCCGCTCTGGTCCCGGGCCGAGGGCTACCACCGGCTCGACGAGCAGCCGGACGGGACCACCGTGCTGACCTTCCACGAGACCTACCACGCCTACAACCCGGTGGCCCGGTTCCTTCTCGAACGGCCCGTGCACGCGCGCATTTCTCGCGACAACCTCAAGACGTACGAGCATGCGCTCGGCTATGCCGGCCGCGTTCGGCGCCTGACTTAAAGGTTCCGACCAGGGCTAACGTGCCCGACGGGGGCGACCGGCGTATGCCGCATTGTGTGATTTACGGTGCCCGCCCCGGTACGCTGGCGTGCTATGGGGTTTGAGGCTGGTGTTCCTACCGCGGCACGGTTGGCCGTCGCGGGACTGATGATCGCGGGTTGGACCGCCTCGGCGGGGTTCGCGGGGGCCGACCCGGACCAGACGCCTGCGCCGTCACCGTCGCCGGCAGCCTCGCAGGGGCCCCCACCGGGCCCGCCTCCATCATCTGCCTCGCCGGCGCCCGCGCCGGCCGCCTCGTCGGCGCCCTCACCCGCGGCCTCCCCCGGAGCCTCACCCGCCGCCACACCGGCACCGGGACCGAAGACGACGATCGACAAGGACGGCATCTACAACGTCGGCTCCGACATTGCCCCCGGCATCTACAGCTCGGGCGGCCCCGTCAACAACGGCACCTGCTACTGGAAGCGGACGGGCAACCCCGACGGCAACATCATCGACAACGCGATGAGCAAGAAGCCACAGGTGGTGCAGATCGACCCGACCGATAAGGCGTTCAAGACCTCGGGTTGTCAACCCTGGCAGCTGACCCCGGACGCCGCCCTGCCCCCCACCGCAGCGCCCGGCAGCGTGCAGGGCACGCTCGGGATCCTCAACGGATTGCTCGGCGGTCAGGGCGGGCAGCAGCCTCCCCATTCCTGACGAGCGCTGACGCGGTTTCGCCCGGTTTCGTTACGGTGGCGCCGTGGCCAATGCGCAACAGATCGTCGTCGTCGGTGCGGGAGTCAGCGGGCTGACGTCGGCCGTGTGCCTGGCCGAGGCTGGCTGGCCGGTGCGAGTCTGGACGGCCGCCCTGCCGCAGCAGACGACGTCGAAAGTGGCCGGCGCGGTGTGGCTGCCGCCGCGGCCCGCGGCGCGGGCCGGCGACACCCTGGCGTGGACCACGCACTCGCTGCGGGTCTTCAGCGAACTCGCCGACGATCCCGGCTCCGGCGTCCAACTGGCCCCGGCGATGGCCGTCGGTGAATTGACGGCCACGGAGGCGATGTCGTCCGCGGCGGCGCTGATCCCCGACCTGCGGCCGGCCGATCCGGCCGACCTCCCGGACGGCTTCGCCAACGGCTTCCGAGCAACGCTGCCGATGATCGACATGCCGCACTATCTCGACTACCTGACCCGGCGACTGGCCGCGGCCGGCTGCGACATCGAGGTGCATCCGGTGCGGTCGCTGGCCGAGGCCGCCGACGCCGCGCCGATCGTGGTTAACTGCACCGGCCTCGCCGCGGGACGGCTGAGCGGTGACGACAGCGTGCGCCCACTGTTCGGCCAGCACGTGGTGCTCACCAATCCCGGTCTGCGCCAACTGTTTCTGGAGTTCGACGGCGGCCCGGAATGGACCTGCTATTTCCCCCATCCTCAGCGGGTGGTGTGCGGCGGCATCAGCGTCGCCGGGCGCTGGGACACCGCCGCGGATCCCGATGTGACCGAGCGAATCCTGCAGCGCTGCAGGCAGATCGAGCCCCGCCTGGCCGAAGCACAGGTGATAGAGATCATCACCGCGCTGCGCCCCGACCGTCCCACGGTGCGGGTGGAGGGCGAGCCGCTGGATGGTGTCCACGGCGAGGCTTGGTGCATCCACAACTACGGCCACGGCGGCAACGGCGTGACCTTGTCGTGGGGTTGCGCGCGCGACGTGGTCCGGCTGGCCGGCCAGGCGGCGCAGTGAGCATCGACTACGCGCTGGACGCGCACATCGCCACCATCACGATCAACCGCCCCGAGACACGCAACTCGCTGGACATGGCGCATTTCCGCGACCTGGCCCAAGCGTGGGAGGCGTTCCGCGACGACGCCGACGCGTGGGTGGCGGTGATTACCGGGGTGGGGCAAGACTTTTGCACGGGTGCGGACCTGAAAAAGTTCATTCCCGAACTCACGGGCGAACTACCGCAGCCGGAAGGGTGGAACAAGGAAGACGCCATTCACGCCGTCCTGCACCGGTTTCCCGTCTACAAGCCGATCGTCGCCGCGATCAATGGCACCTGCGTCGCGGGCGGCTTCGAGATGCTGAGCTCCACCGACATCCGGATCGCAGTACCCGCCGCGCGCTTTGCGGTGATGGAGCCCAAGCGTGGCCTCTTCGCCGGCGGCGGTAGCACCGTGCGACTGCCGCGGCAAATGCCCTACCCGTTGGCGATGGAACTGCTGCTGACCGCCGACATGGTGGACGCGGACCGCGCCCTGGCGATGGGGCTGATCAATCGGGTGGTGCCGCCGGAGCGGCTGATGGACACCGCGTACGACTACGCCGAGCGCATCGCGGCGAACGCACCGCTGGCGGTGTACGCGACGAAGCAGTCCGCCGTCGAGGGGTTGGCGCTCGACCTCGAGTCGGCGTATGACAACGAAACCCGGCACAGCGACCGCATTTTCGAGACGCAGGACGCCAAGGAGGGGCCGCGCGCCTTCGCCGAAAAACGACCACCGCGCTGGCAGGGCCGCTGAGCCCTCAGGCCCGGGTGCGGCGGCCCACGTCGCGAATCACCAGCGACAGCAGCCAGCTCACGATGGACAACACGATCGCCGCCCAGATCGCCGTCCACCAGAAGTGATCGATCTGCAGACCCCAGTGCGTGGTGTGCTCGGTGATGCGGGCGGTGAGCCACAACATCAGCGCGTTGACGACGATGTGGAACAACCCAAGGGTGAGGATGTAGAGCGGGATGGACAGAATCTGGACGATCGGCTTGATGAACGCGTTGACCAAACCGAAGATGACGGCGACGACGAAGATGATGCCGACCCGCTGAAGCTTCGTGTCACCGCCGACGAACGTGATCCCGTGCACGAATTTCGTCACCAGCCACAAGGCGAAACCGGTCAGTGCGGCGCGAAGCAGAAAGGGGCCCATGCCCACGATCCTCTCACCACCGGTGCGAGAACGGCAGCCGTTCAGCTCACCGCCGCGCTAAGCGTCACCGCGCTGCGACGCCAAGTGCTTCACCATCTGGCAGAGGTTGACGACGGCGGCGCTCAACTTGGCAATGGTGGCGTCCCGATCCGCCACACAGGACTCCCAGTCGGGAAACTCCTGCGGGGGTCTCTGGTTGTCCGCATTGAGATGGATTTTCTCCTCGATCTGGTCGCAGACGTCCGCAAGGGTCAATTGTCCCGGCGCGCTGATGTCGGAGAACCACTTGTCAGCCATGCAGAACCTCGTCTCGACGCAAATTTCGGTATCGTCCGAGGCTATCGGGTCGCTTGACACGACGTTTGTGCGGGAGGCCGGCGACAACGCGGTACATCCGCGACCATCATTGAGCCGACACCGGTCGCTGGTTGCCAGTCGCCAACCAGCAGAACCTAATTCAGGTTGTAGAAGCGCTGCGCGTTCAGCCCACCAATTTTTTCGCGCGCCTCGTCGCTGATGTCCGGGCGGGTCCGCAGGTGCTTGGTGCTTTCCGGCCATTCGCCGTCCCAGTGCGGGTAGTCGCTGGCGAACATGATGAAGTCGGCGCCTAGCACGTCGATCACCCCGGGCAGGATGGGCTCCTCCGGCTCGCACGTCACCCAGATATTGCCCGCGGCCAGATATTCGTGCGGATCGCGGCGCCAGCCGCGTTCGACCCAGTCGCCTCGCTTCTCGTAGTGCTCGTGCAGGCGATCCATGAAGAACGGGACCCACCCCGCGCCGGCCTCGAGGAAGGCGACGCGCAACTGCGGGTGGCGCTCGAAGACACCGCCGGACACCAACGCCGTCATCGCCGTCATCTGGTCGAACGGAAAACTGATGCAATGCACCTGAATGTAATTGGTGAACCGGTCCACGCCGATCTTCGGCAGGTGAATGCCCGGGGCGCCGTGGATGCCCAACGGCATCTCCAGATCCACCGCCGCGGCGTAGAAGGGGTCGAGGTCGGGGTGGTCGAGGTTTCGCGTCTTGAGCGCCGGCGGCACCAGGGTCGCCACCAGCCCAAGGTCTTTCGCTTCGGTCATGACGTCGATCGCCGCCTGGCCATGCTCGATCGGGGTCACGGCGACGCCCCGCAACCGTCCACCCGACGGTGCGCAGTAATCCGCGATCCACTGGTTGTAGAGCCGGGCGAACCCGGCGGCGAACTCGGGATCCTCGAGGGTGGGCGCGCACAGGCCGAGGCTCGGGTACAGCACCATCGTGTCGATGTGGTCGCGGTCGGCGTCGCCCAGCACGCCCTCGGTGGATCGACAGTTGATGTCGGGCGCATCGCTGATGCCGTGCTCCGGCGGACACCCCGCACCCGGGCCCCGGTCCTCCGGGTAGTTGCGGCCTTCGAACGTCAACCGCATCCGCCCGTCGGTGCTGGGCTTGACGTACTGCGGCCAGCGTTTGATCGCTTCGATCGCCAGCGAGGGATTCTCGGCGACGTGTCCGTCGGCGTCGATGATGCGCATGTATCCGGAACTTACTCTCGCGGATTGCATGTGGAAACGGCTCTGCGACCGCGTGGTGAACTATTCGGATCTCATTCCGCTGCTACCGCCGTGCCCCTACGAGCACGTCGGCGCCGCGATCTACATCAACAGCGGCGGTCCCGGCGCACTATGGCGCCACAGCCTCTACGCCTATCGGCAAGGGCTGCGGAGGTTGGTGGGATGAGCGCGGTGTGAAACCCGCCGTCGTGGCACGCGGGCAGAAAGACTCGCCATCGCGCGCCCGGTAGGCCACGATGCTCAACGTGACAACACAAAGTCCTCGAAACAAGCTGACCGCCGATCAGCGGAACTCGTTCGTCGCGGCGTTGCTGGGCTGGACGATGGACGCCTTCGACTACTTCATCGTCGTGCTCGTCTACGCCGACATCGCCAAGACCTTTCACCACAGCAAGGCAGAGGTCGCCTTCGTCACCACCGCCACCCTGATCATGCGTCCCGTCGGCGCGCTGCTGTTCGGGTTGTGGGCCGACCGTGTCGGGCGCCGGCTCCCGCTGATGGTGGACGTGATGTTCTACTCCGTGGTGGGCTTCCTGTGCGCGTTCGCACCCAACTTCACCGTGCTGGTGATCCTGCGGCTGCTCTATGGCATCGGCATGGGCGGTGAGTGGGGCCTGGGCGCCGCGCTGGCGATGGAAAAGGTTCCCGTCGAGCGACGAGGCTTCTTTTCCGGGTTGCTCCAGGAGGGCTACGCGTTCGGCTACCTGCTGGCGAGCGTCGCCTCGCTGGTGGTGATGAACTGGCTCGGGTTGTCGTGGCGGTGGCTGTTCGCGCTGAGTATCGTCCCCGCTCTGGTCAGCCTGATCATCCGTTACCGCGTGGAGGAGTCCGAGGTCTGGGAAGCCGCGCAGGATCAGATGAAACTGACCAGCACCAGGATCCGCGACGTGCTGCGCGACGGGGCGATCATCCGCCGATTCTTCTACCTGGTGCTGCTGATGACGGCATTCAACTGGATGAGCCACGGCACCCAGGACGTCTACCCGACCTTCCTGACCTCGACCGCCAACCACGGCGCCGGCCTGTCCAGCGCTACCGTCAAATTGATCGTGATCGTCTACAACATCGGCGCCATCATCGGCGGGCTTGTCTTCGGCACGCTGTCACAGCGGTTCAGCCGCCGCTACACCATCATCTTCTGCGCGATGCTCGGCCTGCCGATCGTGCCGCTGTTCGCCTACTCGCGCACGGCGGCGATGCTGTGCCTCGGTTCATTCCTGATGCAGCTATTCGTGCAGGGCGCGTGGGGCGTAATCCCCGCCCACCTGACCGAGATGTCGCCGGACGCGATCCGCGGCCTGTACCCCGGCGTCACCTACCAGTTGGGAAACCTGTTGGCGGCGTTCAACCTACCCATTCAAGAGCGCCTTGCCGAGTCGCACGGGTATCCCTTCGCCCTGGCGGCGACGATCGTGCCGGTGCTGATCGCGGTCGCGTTCCTGACGCTGATCGGCAAGGACGCCACGGGCATCCGCTTCGGCACCGCCGAAAGCGCGTTTCTGCCAACCGAAATGACGTGATCGGGCGTCGCTCCTAGTCGGCCGCGCTGAGCAGTCGCAGCAGCAGGTGCATCGCCACGGTCGTCGAGCGCTCCCGGATGTCGGAGCGGTTGCCGGGCAGCCGCAGGGTTCGGGTGTCCTTGCGGCCGTCGATGAGGGTCACGTTGAAACAGACCGTCCCGACGGGTTTTTCGGGTGTGCCACCGCCGGGGCCTGCGATGCCGGTGATCGCGACGGCGGTGTCCGCGCCGAAGCGGCGGATGGCGCCGGCCGCCATCGCCTCGGCCACCGGCTCGGACACCGCTCCGTGCGCCTCGATCAGCGCCGGGTCAACGCCGAGCAGCTCCGCCTTCGCCTCGTTCGAGTAGGACACCACCCCGCCGGCGACGTAGTCCGACGATCCGGGGCGGTCGGTCAGCCGCGCGGCCAGCAGCCCCGCCGTGCAGGATTCGGCCGTTGCGATCCGGCGGCCGGCCAGCGCCCGGGCCACCAGGTCGTCGACCGTGGAGCCGTCCTCGGAGAAGAGCTGCTGAGAGTGCTTGTCGCGCACCAGCTGCATCAGTTTCGCGTAGCTGGCTGCGGCGTCCGGCTCGTAGCGCGTCACCATCTCGACCTCGCCCCGCCGTAGGCAGGTGGTGATCTCGAGCGACTCGAAGCCCGGCACCGACGTCTCGGCGTCGCGCAACGTCTCGGCCAGACCCGATTCGGGCAGCCCGAACATTCGCACGGTTTCCTGCCGATAGAGCGTTCGGCCGGCGATCGCCTGCTGCGCCGCGGGCGTCTCGATGGCCCGGCTCCACATCGGCTGCAGCTCGCGCGGCGGGCCCGGAAGGACGATGACCGTCGGCTTGCCGGGGACGACCACACCGGGCGCGGTGCCCACCGGGTCGAGCACCTGCGCTCCGGCGGGAATCATCGCCTGCTTGCGGTTGGCGGCGCGCACCGCGTCGAAGTCGACGCCCTCGAAGCGGGCCATCAGCTTCTTGAGGATGTTCGCGATCTTGTTCTCGGTCTCGTCGTCCAGCACCAAGTCGCGGCCGCAGAAGCGCGCCACCACCTCGACCGTCATGTCGTCGGCCGTCGGGCCCAGGCCGCCGCTGGTGACGATCAGGTCCATGCCTTGTTCCGCCATGAAGCGCAGCTGCGCCTCGATGTCTTTGGCGCGGTCGCCGCAGATCGTGATGTGCGCCAGCTCGACGCCCAGCTCCAGGAGGCGATCCGCGATCCAGGGACCGTTCGCATCTTGGACGCGTCCGGTGAGGACTTCGGTTCCGGTGACGACGATGCCTGCGCGTGCGCTCACCGGCATGAGCCTACTGGCAGCGCGAGAAGGCATAGCCGAGCGAGGCGTTCTGGGTTAGCCGCCTTCGAGGTAACGCTCGACGGTGGCGACCTTCTGCGTGATCGCGTCGCTGACCCCGGCCCGCCAGTCCGCCTTGATCACCGTGCTGACCCGGGGCGCGCGGGCGGCGACCGCCTCCACGGCGCGCTGTACGACCCCCATCACCTCTTCCCAGGTTTCGCCCTCGATGACGGTGAACATCGAATCCGTCCGGTTGGGCAGGCCGGATTCGCGGACCACCCCAACCGCTTCGGCGACGATCTCGCCGACGCCCTCGCCCACCCCCATCGGGGTGACGGAGAACGCCACGAGCACAGACATCCAACGAGCCTACCCAAGCTCTTCCGGCCCGGCCTGGCAGCATCAAGGCCCATGCGGGTCCTGGTGCAGCGGGTGACGTCGGCGACGGTGGCGGTCGACGGTGCAGTGGTGGGCGCCATTCGGCCGGCCGGTCAGGGCTTGTTGGCCTTCGTGGGCGTCACCCACGGCGATGATCTCGACAGGGCGCGCCGGCTCGCTGAAAAGCTCTGGTATTTGCGGATTCTCGACGACGAACGATCGGCGGCCGACGTTGGCGCGCCCATACTGGTGGTCAGCCAGTTCACCCTCTACGCCGACACCGCCAAGGGCCGACGGCCGTCGTGGAACGCGGCCGCGCCGGGCGGAGCAGCCGAGCCGCTGGTCGCGGCGTTCGCCGACGCGCTGCGGCGGCTGGGCGCCGAGGTCCAGACCGGGGTGTTCGGTGCGAGCATGCAGGTCGAACTGGTCAATGACGGTCCCGTCACGGTGCTCCTCGAACTCTGAACCGACGGGTACGTTGGATACGTCTCTTGCCGGGGCCGATTGTTGATGGGAGGGGCGATCATGAGCCCGACGCCTGAGTTTGGGTCGCTCCGTTCCGACGACGACAACTGGGACATCGTCAGCAGCGTGGGTTACACCGCCCTGCTGGTGGCCGGATGGCGCGCGCTCCACGCGCTGAGCCCGCGACCACTCGTCCGGGATGACTACGCCAAGGTTTTCATCGAAGCGTCGCGAGACCCCTACTTGGCGGCCAAGCTCGCAAACCCGGGGACCTCCGAAGACGAGCTGGCCTTTCCTCGCCTCTACGGCGTGCAGACGCGGTTCTTCGACGACTTCTTCGTCGAGGCCGGCGCCGCGGGCATCCGCCAGGCGGTGATCGTCGCCGCCGGTCTGGACTCCCGCGCGTATCGGCTCGAATGGGTCCAGGGCACAAGGATTTTCGAGGTCGATCTACCGAAGGTGCTGGAGTTCAAGGCCCACGTGCTCGCCCAGCACGGCGCCAAACCCAAGGCCCCCCGGGTCGAGGTCGCGGCCGACCTGCGCGCCGACTGGTCCAGAGCCCTGGAGGACGCGGGCTTCGACGTGGAGCGGCCCAGCGCCTGGTCGGTGGAGGGCGTGCTGCCCTACCTGACCGACGAGGCCCAGAACACGCTTTTCACCCGGATCAGCGGACTCAGCGCGCCCGGCAGCCGAATCGCCATCGGGGCGTTGGGTTCCCGCCTCGACCATGACCAACTCGAGGCCCTGGAGACGGCCCATCCCGGCGTCAACATGTCCGGCGACGTCGACTTTTCCGCCCTGACCTACGAGCCCCAGACGGACCCCGCGGAACGGCTGGCCGCCCACGGTTGGTCGGTCGATCCCGTCCGCAGCACGCTCGACTTGCAGGCCGGCTACGGAATGACCCCGCCGGACGTCGACGTCAAGATCGACAGTTTCATGCGGTCCCAATACATAACGGCCACCCGGTAGCGGGCTACGGCGTAAGCAGGATCTTCACGTCGTCGCCCGACCGAGACGCCGCCGTGGCGTAGCCCTTCGCTGCCTCGTCCAGCGGCAGCGTCGTCGTGAAGATGCCGTCGACATCCAGCCGCCCGGACTGCAGCAGCGGGATCAATTCCGGCCAGGTGCGCTGCACGGGCGCGGTCGTCATCCGCAGGGTGATGCTGCGGATCAGGCAGCCCAGGGCGTTGAGCGGGAACGGATTCATGTCGTGCACGCCGACAACCGAGACGGTACCGCCCGCTCGCACCGCATTGAGAGCGTCCGTCAGGGAGGCGTCCGTGGCGACGGCATCGATCACCGCGTCCGCGCCGCGGCCACCGGTGGCGTCGAGGATGGCCCCGACCGCGGGGGCCTTCAGGGGTGTCGCCCCCCACTTGGCGGCGCGGTCCAGCCGCCCGTCCACCTGATCGACCGCGAAAACTGTTGCGGCGCCTTGGAACAGCGCGCTGCGCAGCGAGCACAGTCCGACAGCGCCCAAGCCGATGACCGCCACGGTGCCGCCGAACGGGATGTCGGCGCGTTGCGCCGCCGCCCAGCCGGTGGCGAGGTTGTCGGTGAGCAGCAGCGCCTGTTCGGTGCTGATCGATTCCGGCATCTTCAGCAGCTGGAAGTCGGCGGCGGGCACGGCCAGCAGATCGGCCTGCGCGCCACCGAGCAAGCCGCCGCCGAATATCTGGAACCCGTTGTGGCACAAGACCGGATCGCGGGTGGCGCAGCCTGCGCAGGCGCCGCACCCGGTCACCGACGACACCATGACGAGGTCGCCCACCTTGACGGTGCGCACCTGCGGGCCCGCCTCCACCACGGTGCCGATCGCTTCATGTCCCAGCGCGATCGGCTCGGGCATCGGGAAATCGGCCTCGTAGAAGTGCAGGTCGGAACCGCAGATGCCGGCAGCGGTGACCTGGACGATCGCTCCGTCGGGGCCGGGAAGGGCGGGATCTGGCCGGTTTTCCACCCGGATGGCGCGGGGCCCGTCGACGACTACCGTGCGCATGCTGGCGTGCTCACTTCCCTTGCCGTACCACGAATTGGGACCAATCGGGCTCGCGGACCGCCGCCCAGTACTCGTTGAGGCGCCACGGACTGACGGTGTGGATCTCCCCGTCGGCGTTCTTGAAGTAGGAGTGTTTGACCGCGGGGTGCGCCCACACCATCTTCTTGATCTGGGTCTGCGTCCGCTCATGCCACGCGGCGGCGGCGTCGGGCTTCGGCTCCAGCGAGTGCACGTCCCCTTCGGCCAGCCGCGCCAGGCACTGGTCGATGTAGCGCATCTGCAGTTCGGACTGGAAGATCAGGCTGCCACCGTGGGCGAGGTGGGTCCCGGGCCCGTAGATGATGAACAAGTTGGGGAACTTCGGGACTGTGATGCCGAGGTAGGCGTACGGACGGCTCCCCCACATCTCGCGCAGGTCGACCCCGTCGCGGCCGGTGATCTTCAGCGGCCACAACACGTCGGTGTGCCGGAATCCCGTGGCGTACACGATGATGTCGGCCTCGTGCGTCTCGCCGTCTTGGGTGACGATGCCGTGTGGGGTGATCCGCCGGATGGGCGTGCGCACCAGGTCGACGTTGTCGCGTCGCAACGTCTGCAGCCAGCTGCCGTTGTCCTGCAGGGTCCGTTTGCCGCAGGCGGGATAGTCCGGCATCACCTTGCCCAGCAGTTCGTCCCCTTCACCGACCTGGCTGGTGATCCACTGGGAGAACATCATCTGGGCGGCGGCGTTGATGTCGCTGACGGCGTGGTCCTGGTCGGCGTAGTTCGGGTCGCTTTCCGCGGCGTCCAGGCCCTTGTCGGACCCGGGCCAGAGCACCAGAAACCGGTACCACCGTCCATAGAACGGCAGGTGGCGCATGGCCCAGCGCATGCCCTCGCCGACCTCGTCGTGGTACATCGGGTTGGGGAACATCCACTGCGCGGTCCGCTGGAACACGGTGAGGTGCTCGACCTCCGGGGCGATGCTGGGGGCGATCTGGAAGCCGCTGGCGCCGGCGCCGATCAGCGCGACCCGCTTGCCGCGCAGGTCGACCGAGTGGTCCCAGGCGGCGGAGTGAAATGACGGCCCCGCGAAGCTGTCGGCGCCGTCGAAGTGGGGGATGTTCGGCCGGTTCAGCTGGCCGACCGCGGTGATCAGGGCTCGCGCGCGCACGGTGCTCGTCTGGCCCTCGGCGCCGCGCAGCCGGATGCTCCAGGTGGCGTCGTCGTCGACCCACTCGGCGGCCAGCACCTCGGTGTTCCACAGCACGTGCTCGGCCAGGTCGTGCTTCGCCATGACCTTCGTGAAGTAGTCCTGCAGTTCGTGTTGTTCGGCGAAGAAATGCGTCCAGTCGTTATTGGGTTCGAAGCTGTAGCAATAGAAGTGGTTCGCGACGTCGACGCGCGCACCGGGATAGCTGTTCTCCCACCATGTTCCGCCCGGTCCGGCGTTCTTCTCCACGATGGTGAACGGAATGTTTGCCTGCTTGAGCCGGATTCCGGCCAGGATGCCCGATTCGCCGCAGCCGACGACGAGGACCGGCATGTCCGCCGCGCCGTCGGCCGGCAGGGCATGGGGGCGGCGGGGATCGACGCCGTCGAGGTCCATCTCTTCCAGGATCAGCGGCAGGTAATCGTCGGGCACGTGCTCGCAGGCCGCCCAGTCCATCATCTCCCGAATGAGGTCGAGGCTCAGGGGCTTTGGCTCTGGGCAACCGCGGTCCCGATAGTCGATGATCGCCGGCAGGGCCGCCGCGCGGGCCCGCGCCTTGTCCTCCTCGGACATGAACCCCTGAATCTCGTTGAGGAAGACGCCCATCTGTTTGAAGTCGCGGATGAACCGCGGGTCACCGGTGATGTGCACCAGCGAAAGCAACAGCGTCGGGATGCTGACGTCCGCGAGGGCGGCCTCGATCTCCGCCGTGGACGTGGTGAAGGGATCGCCGGCATAGGCGCTGCGCATCGAGCCGATCCTCTCGGAGACGGGGGTAACCCAATTACGCGACGTGCGGTGTCGTAATTGGCAGCACTACGCTACCCGCTGGCCACGGAGCGGATCAATAGTCCGATCGCTACGGCGGGTCGACGTCCTCGTCCCCGTCCGACATCAGCTTTTCGGGGTGGTGGAAGGTGTTGGTGCGGGGCTGGCCGCGGTCGAAGTGCGGCGGCGGGATCCATTCGGTTTTGCCGTTGGCGCGTTTTCGGGTGGTCCAGCCCTTTTCGAGGAGCCGGTGGTGGGGTCCGCAGGCCAGCGTGAGCTGGTCGATGTCGGTGCGGTGCGTGTGGGCCCAGTCTTCGACGTGGTGGACTTCGCAGTAGTAGCCGGCGACGTCGCAGCCGGGCGCCGAGCAGCCGCGATCGTTGGCGTACAAGACAATTCGCTGGCCCGCCGAGGCCAGCCGTTTGGCGTGATACAGCGCGACCGCCTTGCCCTTGTCGAAGATCGCCAGGTAATGGTGGGCGTGGCGGGCCAGGCGGATCACGTCGGACATCGGCAAGATGGTGCCCCCGCCCGTCAAGCCCTTGCCCGAAGCGGCTTCCAAGTCCGCGAGTGTGGTGGTCACGACGATGGCCGCCGGTAGGCCGTTGTGCCGGCCCAGTTTGCCGCTTGCCAGCGTTGCTCTCAGCGCGGCGTTGAGGCCGTCGTGGTTCCGCTGCGGCGCGGTGCGGGCGTCGCGCTGCACGGCTTCCTCGCTGGGCGGCCCGTCGACCACCGGGGCGTCGTCCTCTGGGTTGCACATGCCGGGTGCGGCGAGTTTGGCCAGCACCGCTTCCCACGTGGCGCGGGCTTCGGGGGTCAGCCAGCCGCTGAGGCGTGACATGCCGCCGCTGTCTTGGGTTCCCAGGGTCAGTCCGCGGCGCCGCGCGCGGTCCTGGTCGGTGAACTGTCCGTCGGGGTTGAGGTAGCAGGTGATGCGATCGGCGACTTTGCGCAGACTTTCTGGGCGATGAGCGCCGGCCCAGCGAGCGAGGTCGGCCTCCGCGGCCTCGCGGGTGGGCGCGTCGACCCAGCCGGGCAGCTCGTCGAAGAAGCGGTGGATGACCGTGAGGTGGGACGCGCCGATATGGCCGGCGCGCTGGGCGGCCGCGGCGGCCGGATACCGCGGCGCCAGCGGCTCCCCGGTCAGCGCCCGCCGCGTGCCCAGGGCGCGGGCGTCGGTGATCCGGCGGGTGGCTTCCCCGCGGGTGATGTGCAGCCGGTCCGCCAGCACGTGCGCGAACTTGCCGCCGAGTTCGGCCGGGGTGGCCTGGCCGTCGATCTGGTTGATCAGCTCGTGCCCGGCCGCCGGGAGCCGCCGCATCTCGCGTTCGAGCATTTCGAGGTGGGCGAATCTTTCCGGAGTGGTCAGCGCATCGTAGGAGTGGCCGAGAATGCGGGAAACGACATCGCTCAGCGCGGCATAGTCCGCGGCGATCTCCTCATGGTCACTCGATCGCATGTTCGAATAGTACGGCGGGCCACCGACAACAATCCGTTCGGCGACCAGACGGATGTCGAGCGGCCCCTGAATGACGAGTTTGAGCTGTCTGATCCCGCTCGCCCCGATCGCCGCTGAAACTCAAGTGGCAGAAGTGATTCCATTTCGACGTGGGGCTGGGAAACAATGGGTGCACGTCGACGCGTGCTCCCAGTGGCACGGAGATGGAGGAGCGCCATGGCCTCGTTGCTCACGGCCTGCGCCGGATTCCTGCTCGCAGTCTTGTGGATGGATCTGATCTTCGATGTGCAGGTGCTCCGATTCCGTTCTCCGCCAGCCGATCTGCCCGAGGAGGTGCTCGCTTCCATCGCGGCTTACTACCATCGCGCCACCACCACGTCTCGCCCGATGAATCGGCTGATCGCCGCCGTCATGGTGATCCTGGTGGCGGCGTTGACCTACCAGTCCGCGCTGGGGCCGGAGCCGTGGTGGCTGCTGGCACTGTCGGTCGTCCTGGCCGGGCTTCCGATCATGCTCGCGCTGACGCAAACGGTCCCCGACGCGGTGCGGCTGGGGCGGCGCGCGGACGATCCGCCCGAGCAGACCCGGCTGGCGCGCTCCGTCTGCCGGGATCACCTGGTGTGTGCCGGCTGCATGTTCGCGTTCGTGGCGCTGTGGGTCGTGCGGAGCGCCGCACTCTGACGGGGCCGACGGGTCGTAGTGACAAAACGCAGGTCAAGACCCGCTGGCCACGTCAATGCGGTTCGTACTAAACTAGAACACGTTTCAATTTGTTGAGCTTCGGTTCCGCGCCCCAGGAGTAGGCATGCACACCGCCATCTGCGATGAGCTTGGTATTGAGTTTCCGATTTTCGCGTTCACCCACTGCCGTGATGTCGTGGTGGCGGTCAGCAAGGCCGGGGGGTTCGGCGTCCTCGGCGCGGTCGGCTTCACGCCCGAGCAGCTGGAGATCGAACTCAACTGGATTGACGAGAACATCGGCGACCACCCCTACGGCGTCGACATCGTCATCCCGAACAAGTACGAGGGCATGGACTCGCACCTCTCGGCCGAAGAGCTCGCCGAGACGCTGCGCAAGATGGTGCCCCAGGAACACCTCGACTTCGGCAAGAAGATCCTCGCCGACCACGGCGTGCCGATCGAGGACAGCGACGGCGACAGCCTGCAGCTGCTCGGGTGGACCGAGGCGACCGCCACGCCCCAGGTCGAGGTGGCGCTGAAGCACCCGAAGGTGAAGATGATCGCCAACGCGCTCGGCACTCCCCCGCCCGACATGATCAAGCACATCCACGAGGCCGGGCTCAAAGTCGCCGCGCTGTGCGGCTCGCCGTCGCAGGCCCGCAAGCACGCGGACGCGGGCGTCGACATCATCATCGCCCAGGGCGGCGAGGCCGGCGGCCACTGCGGTGAGGTGGGCTCAATCGTGTTGTGGCCGCAGGTGGTCAAGGAAGTCGCCCCCGTGCCGGTGCTGGCGGCCGGCGGTATCGGCAGCGGCCAGCAGATCGCCGCGGCGTTGGCGCTGGGGGCCCAAGGCGCATGGACGGGCTCGCAGTGGCTGATGGTCGAGGAATCCTCGAACACGCCGGTTCAGCAGCAGGCGTACGTCAAGGCGGGCAGCCGGGACACCGTTCGCAGCCGGTCGTTCACCGGTAAGCCGGCCCGCATGTTGCGCAACGACTGGACCGAGGCGTGGGAGCAGCCGGACAACCCGAAGCCGCTCGGTATGCCGTTGCAGTACATGGTCTCCGGCATGGCGGTGCGGGCCACCAACCGGTACCCGAACGAGAGCGTGGACGTCGCGTTCAATCCGGTCGGTCAGATCGTCGGTCAGTTCACCAAGGTGGAGAAGACGGCGACCGTCATCGAGCGCTGGGTGCAGGAATACCTGGAAGCGACCAACCGGCTTGACGAACTCAACGAGGCCGCGTCGGTCTGACGGCGGAACTAGACCTCGTCGTCGTCGAGCGCGTCGCGGCCGCTGAACATCTCCCTCGTCCTGTCGACCGCGTACGTGCCGATCTCGATCGAGTTCTGAACGATCCCGCTGGCGCCGCCGGAGATGTCACCGCGGATGATGTCGCTGGCGTGTTCGACGATGTCGGAGGCCTTTTCGACCGCGTTGGTCGCGATGTCCTTGGCCGCGTCGACCGCATCCTTCGGGTTGAAAGCCATCTCGAGTCTCCTTTGGTCGCAGGACAGTTGCTATGACTCTAGCCGGGGTGCGCCGGGCTAGTAGTTCACCAGGCTGCGCCAGTAGTCCTCGGGGATTTCGGCCCCGGACCGCAAGATTCGGGCCAGGCCGACGGCCATCGCGATCCCCAGCAGGCCGAGCCACAGCCCGGCCAGCCCGATGATTCCCCACAGCACGGCGGTGACCGCGGGCCACGGCGACAGCACTGCGAGGACCGGCGCGAAAAAGAATCCCGTCCCGATGTACCACGCCGAGCCGGCACGATCGGACGCGAGGACGAACCGAAGCCAGCGCGGGACGAGGGTCTCGCCGGGCCGGCCGTCGTTCATGACTCAGCCGCTCATCCGGCCGGAGGGAAGAATCCCGCCCCGGTGAACCAGCCCTCTTGCCAACCCTGCGCCCCCAGGCACAGCATCGGCAGCCCGCGATCCGACTGCGCCGCCGCCTGCGGTCCAGGGCACTTCGCGCCGGCCTGCTGCACCCCGTACAGGGGGTAGGAGATGACCCAATACCCGGTGGTGGCCGCGGGGAACTGGTTCGGCGGGGGGAAGTGGCACGCCTCGGCCTGGCCGCTGGGGCCCCGACCGAAGATGAAGCGCTCGTAGTTGTCGCACGGCGCGCCCAACGAGGCCTGATAGTTCATGCCTGGCACGTCGCCGTCGTACCCGGCTGCGGCGCTCGGCGCCATGCCGATCGCGATGCCCGCTATCGAAGCGGCGCTGAGCAGTTCCCGAATCATGTTCCACCCCGCCTGTCGTCGCCGGTGACCTGCACCAAAGCATATCCATCGAGACGCGGGCCACAAGACCGTATCGGCCAAGCGGCCCGAGAACGAGGAACACGTTTCAATTTGTGCCCGGCGATCTTGTGTCAACGCTTCCCAACCGTGGTGCGGCAATGGTTTATTTGCACAAAGACGACTAGACCACTTCGTCATCGAGGAGCGGGCAATGCCAACCGTCGAGCCAACCGCCAAGCCGGTCCCCAATCTTCCTCCCGGATTCGACTTCACCGATCCGGACATCCACGCCGAGCGGTTGCCGGTGGAGGAACTGGCCGAACTGCGGCGGACCGCGCCGATCTGGTGGAACGAACAACCGATCGGGGCCGGCGGATTCGACGACGGCGGCTTCTGGGTGGTGTCCAAGCACAAGGACGTCAAAGAGGTCTCGCTACGCAGCGACGTCTTCTCCAGCCTGAAAAACACCGCGCTGCCGCGCTACAAGGACGGAACGGTCGGCGAACAAGTCGAACGCGGCAAGTTCGTCCTGCTCAACATGGATGCGCCGCAACACACTCGGCTGCGCAAGATCATCTCGCGGGCGTTCACCCCCCGGGCCATCGAGCGCCTGCGCGACGACCTCGCCGAGCGGGCGCGGCGCATCGTCGCGGAAGCGGCGGCGGAGGGGCGCGGTGACTTCGTCGAGCAGGTCTCGTGCGAGTTGCCGTTGCAGGCGATTGCCGGGTTGATGGGTGTGCCGCAGGAAGACCGCAAGAAGCTCTTCCACTGGTCCAACGAGATGGTCGGCGACCAGGATCCGGAGTTCGCCAGCAACGACGCCATCACCGCGTCCGTCGAACTCATCATGTACGGCATGCAGATGGCCGCCGACCGGACGGCG